>JARYMR010000027.1 GCA_029907045.1 Candidatus Bathyarchaeota archaeon | reverse complement strand
CAAAACGGCTACTACGAATACTCCTACATTAAACCTCCACCATCAAAGCCTTGGCTTGAAGCATCCCCGAAGGTAAAGGTCGTGGGTGAGCCCCTAGGACCGCCATTGGTTGGCACAACAAGAGCCTTCTTCACAGTTGACATTGCCATCAAAAACATAACCGCCGAAAACGACCTCATAGGAGTCCAAAACATAGCCTTCCAATTCCCAAGAGACATCATAACAATAAATAACCCAGCCGACCCATCCCTCAACGTGACTGAAGGAACATTCATGAACAACCCACTTTGGGCTCCCTACGGAACAACATTCATCTACGTAATAGACTGGGACTATCCTCCAGAATACAACACAATCTCAATAGGCCTCATCATCAATCCAAACCCTGACACGAGCGAATATGACTGGCCCGAACGCCCATTCGGAGATGGAATACTCTGCACAATATACTTTGAAGTCATATACCAAGAAGCCCTCCCATGGGAAGGCCACACAACCCTCGACATTGAACCATTATTCCCAGGTGAAATGTTCCTGAACAGCACAGAAGGCTGGATAGAATATCTCCCACCAGTAGACGGCGAAATCATAGTTAAAGGATACGTCGTTGGACGCATGATAGACGTATACGTGGGCAACAACCCAGACGAACCATACCCATACCCACTAGGCGGACAAGGACCAAACGCAACAGCAGACATGTTCTGGCCTCAAAAGAAAATCTACATATGGGCCTTCGTATCCTACAACTTCTGGCCAGAACAAAACAAAGTGGTAACCTTCGAAATACGAGACCCAGACTGGAACATAGTAACAGTGCTTTCAGGAGTAACAGATGAGAACGGAATCGCCCGCGCCAGTTTCAGAATACCCTGGCCAGAACACGAGAAATACCTATGCCATGAGTACACCATCATCGCAAGCGTAGACATAGCCTGCGAAAAAGTATGGGACTGGCTCTGGTTCCACTTCGACTATCTCGTAAGATGGGAGAAATTCACAGTAGAACCTGAGGAAATCGGCCACTGCGGATACGTAACAATAACTTTAACAATTAAGAGCAAAGCCATGCAATACTACGACGTGCTAATAACAATAGACCTCAAAGACGAACTTCAATACCCAATAGGCTTCGACATGACTTGGGTCCGAATTGGCGGAGCAGAATACTGCCACTACAAAGAATCCGACCCCATAGAGTTTACATTCCACATAGGCAAACATGCCCACGCTGGAATAGCAACAATCCACGTTAACGCCTTAAGCGCTCTTCCATCACTATGCGGATACGCTTGGTGCCCAGAATACGTAGACCCACAAACAGGCGAAACGCCAACATTCTTCATACTAGCAAAATGGGCATAAACACCCTAAAAACACACGTCACCCCCCCTTTTTGTTTATACCACCACAAACAAAACAATCCATAGAATTTAATTCCAGAAAACTTATAACGTTATATGGCTCTAAATTTCTTAGAGGAACAGTGATGCACAAGAATTTAACTCTCTCAATTGCCATTTTCTTGTTCATAATAATTACATTAACAAGAACACCACAAGATACAATTTACGCCTACTCTCAAGAATCTTTATACACTACTTCATCACCACTAAAAATTAACGTAGTCTCAGACAAAGATGTCTACAATGTAGGAGAAAACGTCCAAATCTGCGGAAATCTAACCTATTACGATGAGCTCTTACCGGACCGTTTAGTAGCTCTCGAGATTGACGATTCAAATAATTTTCCATTTCTTTTCAGAACTCTTGCGACTGGAACAAATCTAACTGGTAGCTGGAAAATAGAACTCACAAAAGTTTTTCCAGGCGACGATAAAGGAAACCAATTATATTCCGTTAAAAGAGGAAGCAGCATCTACATCTGGGTATTTTTTCAAAACAATTTCAACGATTCAGTTCGAACAGCAATAGCTTATACTATTTATGATGCAAAAAATGCTCCGATCTTTGCAATTTCTCCAATAGAATATTCAGTAGCTCCAGGGGGACCATGGAATACAAGTTATAGATGGACTGTTCCTACTGATGCTGAGCTGGGAAATGCAACAATATACGCAAGCGCATTTACCACGTTGCCAAAGTCTGAAGGAGTCCCACACTGCCCTGAAATATCTGAAACTTTCACCATTGTGTCTCAAACTACTGCAAGTATTACCTACAAAGCAAGTCAATCGGTTTATCAGCTGAACATCACAGGAAACTATAATTTGACCTTCACTTTACCTGACCATGGTATAAGACTAGGAAATTACACAGTGTTTGTGGCAGCAGCTTACAAAGGAATATGGGAATTATTTCCAGCAACCAACACTACAAAATTTAAGGTCATACTACTCGGAGATATAAATGACGATCGCAAGGTTGATGTCAAAGATTTAGTCTTACTAATTAAAGCTTACGGTTCATATCCAGACGACCCCAATTGGAACCCAAAGGCCGACTTAAATGGCGACAACAAAGTCGACATTAAAGATTTAGTTATATTAATCAAAAACTATGGAAACTACGCTTAAAATTGCTTCTTAATTCCAGAAAAACTTATTATTTATGCTTATACATTTCTAATTAAGAGAGGGAGAAAGAAAAATTGAAGAAAGCTTTTCTTTTTACATTTCTCCTAATAATCCTCCTTATCATTGCTTTGATGCAGTCTTATTTGTATGCCAGCCCAGCTTTATCCATAACTGTTACAACAGACAAAAAAACATACCATCTAAGAGAAACCGTAAACATTTACGGAAACCTAACATCAGATGGAACGCCACTTCAAAACGGATTAGTTGCAGTTGAGGTTTTAGACCCAATTGATGGTGCCATCGCTTATAGAACTCTAACAACTGGTGAAATAACAACCGTTAACACACCCCATTACAATTCTTGAAGTTATTCCCTGCGACTCCACATTCCTAAACCGTGTAGACAAAATCGAAATAAAACCCTACCCTGCCATAAATTGGGCCTACTTTAAAGTGAGGACGAGAAACAACGACACTGTATCTCACCCTGCACTCATAACAGTCTGCCTTCAAGACGGAAACGGAATATGGCTCTACACAAAAACTGTTTTAACTTCGGTAGCTCCCGGCGAATCAGAACCAGCATACTTCACGATGATTATCCCCTACTGGGCTTACATTGGTCAAGCAAAAGCCATCGGAAATATATATACAGACCGACCAAGCAATGGTGGCATCCCCTACTGCCTTGAAACCTCAACTTCATTTCAAATTCTTAGAGGCTGGGGAGGCGGATCTACTGGACTTAGAACTCTTTCACACAAAAAAGAGACGACATTCACAACTTCACAGTCCGACGGAACTTACGCCACATCGTTTAAGCTTCCCTCCGGGCCAAGAAACGGCACCTATAAAGTTTATGTTACTGGAAGAAGGGCTGATACTTTATTGCTTAAAACTCAAAGTGATACCACATTTAATGTTCAAACTGCATCCTCACCTCCACAAGCCTCATTCACCTACTCACCCTTTCACCCCTATGTAAACCAAAGTGTAAGATTTGATGCTTCAGCATCCACAGCTGAAGGAAATTACACAGACGTCATTGTTAGCTATGAGTGGGATTTCGGCGACGGCACATCGAAAATAGTCACCACCGAACCTGTGTTGAACCATACTTTCAAACAAGTTCAAACATACATAGTGACTTTGAATGTCACAGACAGCGAAGGCCTATGGTGCACCACATCAAAACCTGTGACAACGTTACCACCCACTGGTCCCACAGCCGACTTTATATGGTACCCAGCGACACCATATCCAAATCAAACTGTGACTTTTGACGCAACTTTATCTACTCCTGGATGGAACGGTACAGCAAGCCCCCCCATTGTTAGCTATGAGTGGGATTTCGGCGACGGCAACATCACCATCGTGGATGTGCCAAAAATAAACCACACTTACTCAATTGAAGGAAATTACACTGTTACGTTAACAATAACTGATAGTGAAGGGCTTCAAGACAGCAAAACCCAAACAGTAAGAGTTACAACAGCGCCTCCTCTTATAGGAGACGTAAACGGCGACGGCAAGGTTGACGTTAAAGACCTTGTCTTGCTCATTAAAGCCTACGGCTCATATCCTGGTCATCCCGACTGGAATCCAAACGCAGACCTAAACGGCGACAACAAAGTGGACGTTAAAGACTTAGTAATACTAATCAAACATTACGGAGAACATATATAGAGTATTTTTCTAATTCTGTATCTTATCTTAGCCAAACATTTCATTGCGATTAGAGTTAAAATAGTATAACAACTCTAGATGTACTGAAACAATGTTACATAAATTATAAATATTGGTTGCCTTCAAAAGGCTATTAAAAGAAGTTTTGAAAGTGAGAAAGGAGAGCTAAAATGCAAGACAAGCGAACAGCCTCAATGTTGTTCCTAACATTCCTATTAAGCATACAATTAATCATGATGTTGATATCCTCGACAAGACTCTGCCTCCCAATTAGTCATGCGACAGAAGTAATTAACAAGGCTTCAACCATGCCAATGGAAGCAGATGCTGACCCAAAAACAATTTATGTGCCAGAAAATTTTTCAACGATTCAAGAAGCAGTTGATGCAGCCAGTCCAGGCGACACAATATATGTATATAGCGGAATTTACTACGAAAACATAATTGTAAACAAAAACAATTTGACACTTCTAGGGGAAGACAAAAGAAACACTATTATTGATGGAAGTGCAACTGGAACAGTAATTTATGTTGCTGAGCACAATGTGACTATAAATGGTTTCACGATACAGAATAGCGGAACAGCAACTGGAGATAGCGGTGTTTACCTCTATTCCAGCGATTGCAGCCTAAAAAACAACATTATTATAAACTGTAGTATTGGCATTCAGTTAGGCAACTCCCACAGAAACAATATTGCTGATAACATTATACAAAACAATACCTATGCCATTTACCTGCGTTTATCGTCTAATAACACATTTACAGACAATATTGTTCAAGACAATGCTTGCGGCGTATGTTTACACGACTCCTCCAATAACAACCGCTTTTACCACAATGGCTTCGTTAATAACACAAGACAAGTAGAAATGTTGGGAGTTGCGTCAAAAAACGGTTGGAACGTTACATGGCCCTCTGGAGGCAACTTTTGGAGCGACTATACTGGTGTCGATTTATATAGTGGGCCTTATCAGAATATTACTGGAAGCGACGGAATTGGCGACACACCATACCATGTAATCGATGAAGAGAGAGATTATTATCCGAGGCTTTTAACAGTGCATAACGTGGACACGGGGCTACATTACTTTTTGATTCAAAAAGCCATAGATGCTGATGAAACCAAAGGCAACCATACCATTAAGGTTGATACTTCAATATGTTATGAAAATGTGTGGGTTTATAAGTCGTTGACATTGCAGGGAGAAAATAAGACAACCACAATCATTAACGGTGATGGTTCCCGTGCAGTTCTTCTTGTAACTGCTGCCAATGTTAAAATCAGCAATTTCACAGTTCAAAATGGACTTTACGGCGTCCATTTAAGTGGATCAGGCGGCGTGGTTCTCAGAAACATTACCATAACGAACAATAATTACTCATTCTTAGTGAATGGCACAGATTTATCGCATTTTATTAACGATGTTGACAACTCCAACTTGGTGGAAAACAAACCAATCTATTATTTAGTGAATAAGCAAGATTTGGTCATAGATGGTACCACATTTACCGATGTAGGCTACCTCGGACTAGTAAACTGTACAAACATAACAGTACAAAATCTTAATCTCACAAGGAACGGTCAAGGCTTGCTATTAGCGTATACAAATAGTTCCACAATCACACAAATTAACGCCTCAGACAACATCTATGGAATTTACTTGTTTAACTCGTCGGAAAATAACCTTACAAGCAACAACCTAACAAACAATAGTGACAGCGGCATTTGGTTGTGTGGATCCTTCAACAACACCATTACAAGTAACAAACTAACAAATAACTTCTATGGAATTTCTCTAGATTATTCCCCTAGCAATAACGTTAGTGACAATAACCTAACGAGAAATGCTGGTGGAATTAGTCTATTTAACTCTCCTGAAAGTAACATATTCAATAATAATGTTATTGGTGTAACAGAAATGATGACTTGGGGCATGGAAGTCTTTGGGTCTAATAGCAGCAATATTATAATGAACATTGTACGGAATTGCACGTATGGTATTTGGTTAACTGGTTGTTTTTACAGTAATGTCTCTCTTAACATGGTCGCAGACAACGAAGTATTTGGAATTTTCCTAGATTACTCGTCCAACAACAATTCAGTGATCGGCAACGAGGTAGAAAACAACAAAGGGAAAGGCATCTATTTGCGTTACTCGTCCAACAACACCATAACCGACAATAATGTAACAAAAAATGTAGAAGGCATCTATCTAGCTTACTCCAACATAAGCCAAATTCTTCGCAACAAAATACTATGGAATGATAATGGCATCTACCTTCTAGAATCCTCAGGAAACAGCATCATTAACAACATCATAGGAAACAACACTCGAGGAGCATTTGTGCAATCCTCTAATAACACTTTTTACCACAACAGTTTCATTAACAACACAAATCGACCAACAGTATGGGCTGGATATAAAAACACTTGGGACAATGGTTGGCCTTCTGGTGGCAACTACTGGAGCGACTATGTGGGCGTGGATGAGAAACGCGGACCTTACCAAGTCGTAGATGGAAGCGATGGTATAGGCGATACTAACTGCACTATAATTAAAGACAACATAGACCGTTATCCGCTAACAAAGCCCTACGGCGGAGAACATGACATTGGAATAAAAAGTGTCAATTTATCGAAAAGCTCTTTTACAGAAGGCTACTCCGTAAACATAACTGTAAAAGTCATAAATTACGGCATTTACAGCGAAACTGGGGTTAACATCACAATTCAAGCAAGAAATAGCACACATATCATACCAATAGATTCCAAAACCTTTAATCTAACATATAGAAACTCCAAAACGTTCACCTTCACATGGAACACGGCATCCCAAAAAAATGGCACCTACATTATAGAGGCAAACATCACCTACGTCCCCGAAGAGACATTTTTGGACGACAATCAAAACCAAACCGAATGCGCCATTTCGGTTCAAGGCGACATCAACGGCGACCTTAAAGACGACATAAAAGACCTCGTTCTACTCATAAAATACTGGGCCAATTACACTTGCACTACGATTTGGCACAACGATGTTCTCTGCAGAAACGCAGATGTAAACGACGACGACAAAGTCGACATTAAAGACCTCGTTCTGGTAATCAAAAATAATGGAGAACATGCTACCGACTGTTAGGGTTAACTCGAGGCGCTGCGCAATAACAATTTTGAACCGTATCAATGATTCTACATATCAATAGGAAAACTTGCAAAAAATACTAACACATGAGTAATTTCCAAGTTTACTATTTGTTTAATGAATCACATAGAAGTTTCTTCCACATTATTTATAAACTAACAATTTCATATAAAGTCAAAAGGAAGGGAGAGACATGAGATTTAAGTCACTTCAAGCAGCAATTTCGCTTTTCCTAGTGCTAACTCTTGTAATACTCACGCCACATACAAACGCACACTCAACGCTTGACGCAGCCATAATAGATGTGACACCATCAACTAACAAAGCATATGTGGGCGAAACAGTTGCCATCAACGTAACCGTCAAAAATAACGGAACGGAATCTGCAGAATTCAGCGTGACAACATTTTTTGGAAACTTGACTGACAACTATACAATTGCTACGCTCAAAACTGGTCAGTTAGAGGCAGGGGAAGAAAAAATTTTGACTTTTAACTGGGACACTTCAAACGTGAAGCCCTGCCAAAATTATACAATAAAAGCAAATTGCACAGTTGATGACGATCCAACTCCTGAAGACAACGAACTTGTAGATGGCGAAGTTAAGATCAGCATACTCGCCGATATTGATGGTGATGGCAAAGTTGACATACAAGACCTAGTATTACTTGTCAAAGCCTTCGGCTCAGATCCAGAACATCCAAGATGGAACCAAGATGCAGACCTAAACAACAATGAAAAAGTTGACATTATAGACTTGATCATAATGTTGAAAAATTATGGAAAAATGTGCGAATCTCCTTAACCTCCTTTTTCTCTACTCTAAAAGTTAGCAAACTATTTCAATGTATTATGAATTATCAAATGCTTATCTAGTGTTTATAAATAACTATGCGAGGTATCTATTTGGAGAAGATGAAAGCATTGAGGATTAATGAAAGATATTTTGCCTTAACTTTCCTTACAATACTTGTGATTTTCATAATGGTTTTTTACGCAGAAGCATATACCGTCGGTGTCGAAGTTGGCAAATGGGCTAAGTATAGCATTGATTTTAAATATGTCTGGGACTCTGACACTGAACCAGAGCCTCAGTACTTACTGGAAACACAGAAAGTTGAATGGAATAATGTTACGGTAATAGAAGTTGTAGATAGTAATGTCACAATCACAGTGGTTACACATTTCATCAACTACACAGAAATAACCTCAATCTATCAAGGCAACATTATAAACGGCGTAGGCAACCTAAGCTTTAAAATAATCGCTGCGGGGATTCAGCAAGGACAGCCCATTGTAATCAATCCAGATGTCACCGACATACCTTTAATAAACAAAACTGAATGGAGAAATTATGCAGGGGCAAGTAGAGAAGTAAACTTTTTATACGAAGAATTTGGAGACGTAGCAGGCGGCGTTTTTTATGGCAATGGAACAACATACCATTATTATTGGGATAAAGAAACAGGCTTTCTTTGCGAATTAGGTATGGTCGTCAATGAAGTCACTTCTTCACATAAAATGAAATCGTGGTTGAAAGTTATAATGGTAGAAACTAACTTGTGGGAAGCTGAAAAAAGCAATATTTTAGGATGGTTGTGGTTAGGTATTATAATCGTGTTTTTGGTTGTATCCTTGTGGTTCTTAAGGTCACGCAAGAAAAAACCTCGCAGAGTTCTCAGGAGTTCTCGCCATATTAGTCGCATTTATTTTTGGAGAAAAGAGAGAAGTGATCAGACAATACTAAAATTTTTATCTAGTTAACATAAAAACTGCATAGAATATAGAATCAACTTCCATAATATTTAAATGCTAAGAAGTTTAACCCTCTGTGGTTGGAAGGAGAAAGGAGAAATGAAACCGAAAAAATTGTCAATTTTAATGATCGCATTGCTTCTCTCCGGTTTAATAATGGCATTTCCAATTACTCTTACTGAAGCCTTGCCAACCACATACGTTTCCGTCATTAACCCTAACACTGGCGACGGCAATTTCTTATACACCAACCTAAGTCCACCTCCAGGAGGCGCTTTTACTGTTAATATAACGGTTACTGATGTGGAGTTGCTGGCTGGCTGGCAAGTCAACCTCACATGGGACCCAACCCTCCTAACAATAGCCGACCCAGCAGACGTATATGCCCCATCAGACCACATATTCGCAGCCTTAGACCCAAAGTTTGCACCTAAAGACATTAACAACGTAGTCGGCTATGTAATGTGGGGCTGTGCTGTTGGACCTGCCGCTCCCGTAAACAACTTCAACGGCTCAGGCACAATAATGTGCGTCAAATTCACAGTAATTAAATCTCCAATGGAAGGAGAGACACTTTCTTGCGGCTTAATCATAGATAGGGTAGGTCTTTATCCAACGATGCTTGTAGATCCTGACGCTAACGATATACCGTTTACGGAACAAAATGGTTATTATGAATACAAATGGCCGGCACCACCCCCCCCGCCACCAACACCGCCCACGCTAGCCGTGGAGCCACCACTGATAATTGATCCAAGCTTGGTGCCTCCGAAGACTTTCGAAATTAACATAACCGTATTCAATGTCACAGATCTATACGGTTACGAATTTAGCTTGAGTTATGACCCAAGTATTCTGTGCTGTATAAGCCTTACCATTCGTGACCCACTAAACGAAACTCATTACATACCAGAGTTTGCTGTAAACAATACGGAAGGTCTTGTATGGGTTAAAGTAAGCTATTATTCACCGGCTGTGCCAATAACAACTAATGAGTCCATAACATTGGTTACGTTGATATTCCGAGTCAAAGGTTTCGGAGCTACCCCTCTTGATCTTCATGATACCACCCTTACCGACTTTTGGGAACGCTCTATTTCTCACGAAGTAGAGGATGGCTTTTTCGCCAACCTTATACGAGACTTAGCTGTCGTTAACGTGGTCCCATTAGTATCCACTGCCTATCAAGGGTGGATTGTCAAAATTAACGTAACTATTAGGAATGAAGGTGAAATAACAGAAACTTCCTTTGATGTGAAAGCTTACTATGATGATCAAATTATAGGAACAATAAATGTTCCAAGTTTAGATCCGGATGAGGAAATAACCATAACCTTCAATTGGAATACCCAAGATGTGGAGCCATGCCATAACTACACTATATCTGCAGAGGCAGTTCCTCTTCCGTTTGAACTTGATCTCACAGATAACTTTCTTAGTGATGGAACCGTGAAAATTAAACTAATGGGCGATTTAAATAGTGACGGAAAAGTTGACATAAAAGACCTAGTACTCCTTGTCAAGGCCTTTGGTTCATATCCTGGTCATCCCAGATGGGATCCAAACGCTGATTTAAATGGCGACAACAAAGTGGACATAAAAGACTTAGTGCTGTTGATAAAGGCATATGGCGATATGTGCTGATTACTCACTTCCCAATTTTTTATATTTCATTAATTAGAAAAATGTAGTGCTGCTGTGTGGTTTCTTTTACACTTAAGTTTATATTTCAGCTGTTTCAAAGACACTTATATAGAGGAGAGAGGAATATGCCTCAAATAGTTTGTCCCAACTGTGGAATCACAATAAATTTAGAAAATCGAAAAAACGTGGACTATGATAGAATTTTGTATGCCATTCAGAAGAAACCAAAAACATTCACTGAACTGCTTAAATTAACTGGTTTACCACGTAAGACACTTAGTTTAAGGCTGAGAGACCTATGCTGTTCGGGCATCATTGTTAAAGATAACGGTTACCGTTTGAATGGAAATTCAATGTTGGATGAATCTAAAATGTTAGCGTCTTTTAATCAACCCTTCGATATGAACTGGAAGAAATTTGTTCGCTTATTTACCCTATTGTTCATAATAAGCATTTCTACGGGATCTATAGTTTCAGCGTTAGTTATAAAACCGAAATCTATACCCTTGTTAGCTCCAGTAGCTTCTTTCACCATTTCTCCAGATCCTCCATATTATGCAGGGCGTATGAATATTTTAACATTCAACGCTTCATCCTCCCATGACTCCGATAATAACATTGTTAGTTATAGATGGCGATTCATTAAAATACAAGGTCAAGGCGGTTCTTCCACATGGAATGCTGAGGGTATAATCACAACCCAAATCTTTGTTGAACAAGGGAATTATGTTGTCGAGTTAACAGTTATGGACGAAAGTGGATTAAGCAAAAGTTCAAGAAGTGTCGTATCAATTTTACCTACACCATGCCAAAAAGTTTACGTTGATCCTCCAGAAATAACTGGCTTAACCATTGGAGAAATTTTTACTGTAAGTATTAACATACGCGATGTTAAGGATCTATTTGCTTGGCAATTCGGCTTAACCTTTAATCCAAATGTCTTAGAATGCTTAACTGTTGATATACCCACATATGACGAGGATGGTAATACTGTAAAAGGAACAAGCGCTTTTGAAGAAGGGCCCTTCCTTAAAATGGGAGGTCAAACGATTCTTGTAGCTCCATCCCCCCTCTATGTAGAAGAAGGAGCTATACCTTATCATGGATGTAGTCTTTTCCCCAAAGATGCTCCAGTGACTCCTGTATCGGGGAGTGGAACACTGGCTTACATTACTTTTAAAGTAATAGGACAAGGATGCTCAGAATTGCATCTTACTGATGTTATGTTACTGAACCAAGATGTTTTAGAGATTCCGATACTAAAAATTGAAGATGGCTATTTCCAGTCACCGTAATGCTTCCACATACCAGCAACAAAGGTTTCAAAATTTCCCTTTCTTTTTATGTTAAATGCGAAAGTTTCATTGCAATACTTATATGTTTATAATGTATTGTATGTATTCATTCTTTACATTTTAAATTGAAAGGAATATTTGCAGTTGTCCAAAGAGTGTTCTGGAAATATGTTCCGCAAAGCTTATACTAACAGAAAACAATATTATAATATTTAAACTGAAATTTTAGGAGAAAGGAGTATGAAGACGAAAGCTTTAGTTGGGATTGGATTAACTTTATTACTCTTGAATGCTTTGAACATTGTTTTTGTTATAACGCCAGTAATAGCATATGTTGACATGAAAGAGGCTTATTCTGAAAAACTGAAAGAATATGAAAGTGATGCCTCAAAAGATAGTCTTCAGTTTGATGGAAAATTTAGTGAAAAAACCTCATCGACTTATAGTGCTGAGGATGGGTGGAACTTTAATTATACAAATCACTGGAACGAATTCGCTTATGTTGATGGCGATACAACCAGATTGGTGGTCGGCCTTAGCAATGCAAACCCAGAGGGCTATAATAGCTTAAAGAAACTTACAATTCAAAACAGCGGTAAGATTGTTAACTCTGTTTCCATTAAAGGTAAAGTTGCTGCTGTTATCGTTGAAATTCCCTTAAATGTCATGTCTTCCTTTGTGACAGACGTACGGGCTGCTGGATTAGCCAGCTATATAGAGCCTAACATGAAGTTTCAAATGAATATTGTTCCCAATGACCCATATTGGAGCTGGCAGTGGGGACCACAGAAAATAGAGGCTGATTGGGCTTGGAACACAACCATAGGCGACCCGTCCGTTCTTGTGGCTGTTGTGGATACAGGAATTGACTGGGACCACCCTGACCTTGCAGCAAACTATGTTTCACTAGGCTACGACTGGGTTAATAACGATTATAATCCCATGGACGACCACGGTCACGGAACCCATTGCGCGGGAATTATAGCCGCCGTAATAAATAATGGCATAGGCATTGCTGGATTGGCTCAAGTGCAAATTATGGCTGAAAAAGGCTTAGACGCTGGGGGCTCGGGATATGAAGATTGGCTTGCTAACGCTATAATTCACGCTGTGGATCAAGGTGCCGATATTATAAGTATGAGTTGGGGAGGATACTTCCACAGCGAACTTATTTATGAAGCGATCAAATACGCCTACGATTCAGGCGTCTTATTAGTTGCAGCGGCGGGAAATGATGGTATAAGCACGAAAATGTTTCCTGCTGGTTATGATGAAGTTATCGCAGTTGCGGCAACTAACCAATATGATGGACAACCTTGGTGGACCAATTATGGAGATTGGATAGAGTTGGCAGCTCCAGGCGTTGATATTTATTCTACAGTTTGGAACAATGGTTACGCCTATATGAGCGGCACTTCTATGGCTTGCCCCCATGTTGCAGGGTTGGCAGCTTTAGTTTGGAGCCGATTTCCGGGTAAAGCGCGAGATTGGGTTAGATTATGGTTAAGATTTACCGCTGATGATTTGGGAGATCCAGGTTTCGACATCCGTTATGGATATGGTAGAATTAATGCGAGAAAGGCTGTTGAGCAAGGTGCACTAGAGCATGAACTTATTATCTTGAGTTGGGAAACTCCATCCTACGTGAAGCCAAGTTTTTCGGGAATTATAAATGCTACAATACTTAACTTTGGAGAAAATGATGAAAATAATATAGAGGTGCAACTTCTAGCGAATGACACAATAGCTGACTCCAAGTTCATAGACTCCATCGGAAGTGGCGCTTTAGTGACGGTTAGTTGTTTATGGAGCCCAACAATTGAAGGATTATACAACATCACAATTTATGTTGTGCCTGTGCCGGATGAAACAATTGTAGAAAACAACATGGTCTCCAAGTATATTTATGTCGGATTTCCAGTGAAAGCGGTTGTTCTGGATTCTGCTGGTACAGACATTGGTGAAGTTATCGCTACATGGCAAGTTTTAAACATCAACTGGCACCTTTTCGGTAGCACCCTAATCTACATTGATTACACCACTTTGAATAAGGAAAACATCTCATACGAGGATCTTGTGGCGACCGAGGCAGATGTTCTAATAATTTCTTGCGCCTCTGACCCATGGGCAGGTTGGCAATTTACAGATTCTGAAATTGAAGCCATAAAAAGATATGTTTATGAAGGGCACGGTCTCATCGCAACCGCTGGAACCTTCTACTATTATGTTCCAAACAACAATAAATTGGCATCGCTCTTCGGTCTAAGCGAAAGCATGATCTGCTATGCTACAGGAACAGACCTACTCCATATACAAGAACCGACTCATCCGCTTTTCCTCAAAGTTCCAAATCCGCTAGTATTCTCACAGGTTGGTACAGCAGTTCCTTCTGATGGCTTATGGGATGCAAATGAGTTGGTGGACGGCAAATACTTGGCGCTAGGACATTATAAAGAAAGTGCAATAGTTGTGCGCCGAGGTCTAGTCTATATTTCTCCATTGCTTGAAATCATACCTGCATATTACCACCATCATTTGCAACTGCTTTACAACGCCATAATATGGTCGCGCTACGA
>JARYMR010000026.1 GCA_029907045.1 Candidatus Bathyarchaeota archaeon | reverse complement strand
AAGAGGTTACGTTTGAAGAGTTGGGCGGCGCCATGGTGCATAGCACAACCAGCGGCGTAGCCCATTTCATAGCTCAAAATGAGGAGCATTGTATGCAGATTATCAGGAAACTTTTGAGTTATCTTCCAAGCAATTATCTTGAAGACCCGCCAGTAGTAGAGCCTACAGATAACCCAGACCGCACTGATGAGGATTTGGCGAAGGTTCTTCCAGACGACCCAGACAAACCTTACGATGTTAAAGAAATAATTACTCGTGTGGTTGATAATGGCGAGTTCTTTGAAATTCAGCCCTTGTGGGCGCAGAACATTGTTATAGGCTTTGCAAGGTTGAATGGCAAAACCGTTGGCATAGTGGCTAATCAACCATTGCATTATGCTGGAGCCCTTGACATAAACAGCAGCATGAAAGCTGGACGCTTCATACGTTTCTGTGACTGCTTTAACATTCCAATAATAACATTTGTGGATGTGCCTGGGTTTTTGCCAGGTTTGGAGCAGGAACACGGCGGCATAATAAAGCATGGCTCAAAACTTTTATATGCCTACTGCGAAGCCACAGTGCCAAAAATCACCACCATATTACGCAAATCCTATGGCGGAGCATACGATGTCATGGGCTCTAAACATTCAGGCGCAGACATAAACTATGCTTGGCCAACAGCCGAAATAGCCGTAATGGGACCGCAAGGCGCAATAAACATAATCTTCAGAAAGGAAATAGCTGACGCAGAAAAGCCAGAGCAAAAGCGAATGGAACTTGTAAGTGAGTATCGCCAAAAATTTGCAAACCCATATGTTGCAGCCCAGAAAGGCTACATAGATGAGGTAATCGAACCAGCAGAAACTAGACCAAAACTTATCAGCGCATTAGAAAGCTTACTTACAAAACGCGAGCCTAGGCCGTCCAGAAAGCATGGAAACATACCATTATAAATGTTTTATGGTTAAGATAAGAATGGAAAAAAGTAAACTTCCTCTAATCACAAAAAGTAGATTAATATCCGATTTGAAGAAGTTGGGAGTTGCTTTTGGCGACACCATAATGCTCCACGCTTCAGTTAAGGCTATAGGATGGATTGTGGGCGGCAGATGTTGTTATCCAAGCATTGTTAGAAGCATTAGGCAAGGAAGGAACATTGATGATGCTTGCAAGTTGGGAAGATTCACCTTGGGGAGGACCTTACAAGTTTGCTGAATGGCCAGAAGAATGGCGCAAGGCGTACTTGGAAGAATTTCCTCCTTTTGACCCAGCCACGTCTAGGGCGCATAGAAAATGGAGCATATTAACAGAATATTTGCGCACTTGGCCAGGCGCTTACAGAAGCACCAATCCAGAGGCTTCATGCGTGGCTGTTGGTGCAAAAGCAAAATGGCTGACTGAAAATCATCCACTCAGATATGGTTATGGGCCGGGTTCACCGTTTGCTAAGTTATGCGAAGCCAAGGGTAAGGTTTTGCTTCTTGGCGCTCCTTTTGGCTCTATTACGCTTTTGCATTATGCGGAACACTTGGCTAATGTGCCTAACAAGCTTATCATACGCTACAAAGTGCCTATTTTACAAAATGGCAAAAAAGTGTGGGTGGATGTGGAAGAATTTGACACTTGTGGGAATGTTTTGCCAAACGCGACAGAATATTTTGAAGCTATTCTAAGGGAATTTTTGGCTTCTGGTAAGGGACGCAGTGGAAAGGTTGGAGAAGCTCAGTCTTATCTTTTTGATGCTGCAGAATTTGTTAGCTTTGCTGTTCAGTGGCTTGAAAAGAAATATGGCACAAGGTAATCTGAAAAGGACTTAAACTCACCATTACAAATTAATAGTAGCTTAACCATCTTTCAAACTCTAAAAATATCTAGAGGGGCTAGGCAATTTATGGCTTCGAAACCAGTTAAAATCACCGACACCACATTTAGGGACGCCCATCAATCGCTTATGGCTACAAGAATGCGCACAGATGCCATGCTTCCAATAGCCGAGAAAATTGACAAAGTTGGCTTCTTCTCCTTGGAAATGTGGGGAGGCGCCACATTTGACGTTTGCATACGCTATTTAGGCGAAGACCCTTGGGAGAGAATACGCCAACTAAAACGCCACATAAAAAGGACGCCGCTTCAGATGCTTTTGCGGGGACAAAACATTGTTGGCTATCGCAATTATCCGGATGATGTTCTCATAAAATTTGTTGAGAAGGCTGCTGAAAATGGCATAGACATATTTCGAGTTTTTGATGCTTTAAACGATGTAAGAAACATGGAAGTAGCCATAAAAACCGTTAAAAGAGTGGGCAAACATGCTCAAGGAAGCATTTGCTACACTATAAGCCCAGTCCACACAATACAGTATTATGTTAAAGTTGCCAAAAAATTGGCAGAACTTAACTGCGATTCAATATGCATAAAAGACATGGCTGGAATGCTAGCGCCACAACCAGCTTACGAGCTTATAACCGCCCTAAAAAAAGAGATAGGCTTACCAGTGCATTTGCATAGTCACAGCACAAGCGGCATGGTTATGATGACATATCTTCGCGCATGCGAAGCGGGAGTAGACATAATAGACACAGCCTTTTCACCTTTCGCATGGGGCACATCGCAGCCACCTGTAGAATCCATTGTAGCTGCTTTAAAAGGAACACCTTATGACCCCAGACTTGACTTGGAACTTTTAAGCGAGATTGCAGATTACTTCAGAGAATTGCGAGAAAAATATTATGACCCATTAAAATTGATAGATCAAAAAGCTGAACGGGTTGACCCATCCATCGTTGTGCATCAGATTCCAGGCGGAATGTTCTCCAACCTCCTCGAACAGTTAAGGGAACAAAAAGCACTTGACAAATTGAAGGATGTTCTTGAAGAGGTTCCGAGGGTTAGAAAAGAGTTGGGTTATCCTCCATTAGTAACGCCTACAAGTCAGCTTGTGGGTATTCAAGCCGTTTTTAACGTTATTTCTGGTAAACGCTACAGCATAGTACCAAAAGAGATAAAGGATTATGTGAAGGGTTTGTATGGAAAACCGCCAGCCCCCATAGACCCTAAGGTTAAAAAGAAGATAATAGGCGATGAGGAACCCATAACTTGTCGTCCAGCAGACCTATTAGAAAGCGTCCTTGACAAAATTCCAGAAGAAGTAAAACCATACATTGAAAGTGAGGAGGACAAGATAACGTATGCGCTTTTTCCCCAAGTAGCCTTAGAATTCTTTAAAAAGAGAAAAGCAAAAAGGGAGGAAGCCAAAGTTGAAATTTCACCAGAAAGAACTGCGGAATTGGAAGAAGTTGCCGCGCTCTCCGTTGCCGTTGCCACCTACATAAAAAGTTTGGGAAGAACCAAAGCATTAATACCTCTACGAACAAAGGGCGCCGCATCCGCTTGGGTTTTGGCTGGACGAAAAAGCTTAGCAGAATATGGTGTTTGAAATGCCAGTTTACGAAGTCTTCATCGACGGCAAACCAAGAAAAATCGAGTTAACAAAAACTGGAGAGAACACTTTCGCAGCGAAAATGGATGGAAAGCCTTTAAAAATAGAATTACCAGCCGAAAGGCTTGATTTAGAAAAGAGTTTTTCAATAAAAATTGATGACAAAATATATCAGGTAAGTTTGCCCGAGCTAAAAAGGGAAGAGCCTTTTTCGGTTAAAGTTGAAGAGGCAGTTTTTAAGGCTGAAGTCAAAACATCAACAAGAAAACCTACACTGACAACTTTCGAACCTACCACCGTAACGCCTACAATAAGACCAGTCGAAACAAAGCCCACAGTAGAAGGGGCTGTAACTGCGCCCATGACTGGGAAAATTCTTTCAATAAAAGTCAAAAAGGGAGAACAAGTGAAAGCTGGACAAGTTCTTTGCATTCTTGAAGCTATGAAGATGGAAAATGAAATTGCAGCCCCAAAAAGCGGAACCGTTCAAGAAATACTTGTTTCTGAAGGTTCTTCAGTCAGCGAAGGCGAAGCCCTGTTCATCATCGTTTAGAAGATTGAAGGTGGTTTATACTCGCCGAAAACCTCCCGCAGAGTATTGCATATTTCGCCTATGGTTGCGTATTCTTTTACTGCGTGAATTATGAATGGCATGAGATTCACATTTTCTTTCTCAGCAGCCAAGCGCAACTTATCCAAGGCTTCTTTAACTTTCGCTTGGTTTCTTTGCCGTTTTATTTGTTTTAGGCGTTCCACAAGCGTCTTTTCTATTTCTGGGTCTATTTGCAAAATTTTTATAGGTGTTTCCTCTTGCGTCACAAACTCGTTCACGCCAACGACTATGCGCTTCTTTGTTTCCACCTCTCTTTGGAAGCGGTAGGCACTTTCCACAATTTCTCTTTGCATAAAACCCTTCTCGATGGCAACAACTGCCCCTCCCATTTCATCAATTTTTTCAATGTATTTTGTCGCACGTTCTTCTATCTCGTTTGTCAAATACTCCACATAATATGAGCCCGCAAGAGGGTCTATGGTTTCGGCTACTCCACTCTCATAAGCTATTATCTGCTGAGCCCTAAGCGCCACTGTCACGGCTTGTTCGCTTGGCAAGGCATAAGCTTCATCAAAAGAGTTTGTATGCAAAGACTGGGTTCCACCTAAAACAGCAGCCAAAGCTTGAAGGGCAACTCTCACAATATTGTTGTAAGGTTGCTGCGCAGTTAAGGCAACACCAGAAGTTTGCGTATGAAAACGTAACATCCATGACGCAGGGTTTTTGGCTTTAAAACGCTCCCGCATTATTTTAGCCCACAACCTTCTGGCAGCTCTGAACTTGGCAATTTCCTCAAAAAAGTTGTTGTGAGCCGCGAAAAAGAAGGACAGTCTGCCCGCGAACCTATCCAGATCTAAGCCTCTTTCAATGGCTGCTTGCACATAAGCGATGGCGTTTGCCAATGTGAAGGCTACCTCTTGGACAGCTGTTGCGCCAGCTTCGCGGATGTGGTAACCGCTTATGCTTATAGTATTCCATTGAGGCATGTGTTGAGAGCAATGCTCGAAAATGTCTGTTACCAAACGCATTGAGGGTTTAGGCGGAAAAATATACATGCCTCTGGCTGCATACTCCTTCAAAATATCATTCTGCACAGTTCCGCCAAGCTGGGATGGCTGGGCGCCTTGTTTTTGTCCGACAGCTATGTACATGGCAAGCAAAACTGTTGCAGGAGCATTAATAGTCATGGAGGTAGTAATCTCTTTTAGTGGAATCCCGTCAAAGACTATTTCCATATCCCTTAAAGTGCTAACGCTTACACCAGCCCTCCCAACTTCGCCCCGTGCCATGGGGTGGTCGCAGTCGTAACCAACTTGTGTTGGAAAGTCAAAAGCTACACTTAAGCCTCTTTGCCCTTGCTGGAGGAGATATTTAAAACGTTGATTTGTTTGTTCAGCTGTTCCAAAACCAGCATATTGCCTCATAGTCCATAGTCTAGCCCTGTACATGGTTGGATAAACGCCGCGAGTGAAGGGGTACTCGCCTGGAAAACCTAAATCTTTCAAATAGTCAAGTTTTTCAATGTCAATGGGTGTGTAAACTCTACTTATTGGGATTTCCGAGCTTGTTAAAAATTCGCCTTTTTCTGGAAGTTTTTCAAGGCTTTTTGATACGGTTTCTTTCTCCCATTTTTCTTTTCGTTTATTAATCTCCTCTAATGTTTGCCTATCAAACAGCATTAATAACACCTAAAAACTAGAACTGTTTGAGAAACATAAAAGAATTGTCAATGAGAAGCATTTTCTTCCATGACTTTCATGAATTCTTGAAAGAGCCTTTCAAAAAACCTTCTCGTTAATTTTGGTCCTTTGCCAATGTTTGGGCACTCATTTGTATATGTGAATTTGAATTTGCCATTTTTTCCATTTTCAAGTTGGAATGGATAAAATTTACATATTAACGGTCTTATCCTATAAATGGAACATAAACCTTCTTTCAAGAAGACACATTTTCCTTCAGCAGTTTTTCTCATCAAGTAAACGTAAGGCTGCGCACCTTCAACTTTTTCGGCAAAATCCCAAATATTTTTTGAAGTTTCCTTTGCTATGCGTTCAGCCTCCACCTTCAAAAGAAGAATAGACCTAACCTTTTCTTTAGTGTCGCCGCAGCATAAGGCGCATTTCTCGCATATGAAACGAATGTTTTTGGGATATTCAAAATCCAACAGTTGTCTCTCATAAAAATGCGTTTAGTATTTGCCTGTTTCCTCTCCAACTTTGTAAAAGAAACCATCTTCGCCTATCCACTTAAAAAGCAAACCTTCACTCCACTTGTAACCTTTTCTAACATGGGCAGCAAGCACTTCGCCTATAAACCAAACGTGATCGCCAACCTCCACCTCCTTGACAACTTTGCATTCGATGCTAACGGGGCTTTCTTTAATGAGGGGTGCGCTCACTTTACTTCCCTTTTCTGGAGTAAGCTTCGCCATCTCAAATTTGTTAACTTCTCGTCCCGATTTCTTTCCACAAATTCTCACAGCCTCAATAAGGTTTTCATCAATAGCATTTACCACGTACTCTTTGCTTTGGCGAATTAGTTCATAAGAGTATCTTGAAGGGGCTATGCCAATGCCAACGAGTGTTGGTTTTCCGGAGAAGAAGGCGAACATGCCTACGGTTATTATGTTCTTTTTATCTTTATGCGCTGTGGAAACCAAATAAACTGGTCTTATTGGGAATTGTCTTAACCCTTCGGAAACTGGAACTTCCTCTTTCATTTCACAAACTCCCTAAAGACATGCAACATTATGGATGCAACAAATATTAATTTAGCGATAAAAATGTGAAACAAATATATAATGAACTTAAGCCATTCATATTATAGAAGCCTTTGAGGGTTTCCATTTGAAAATCAAAGTGGAATACTTCGGCCACGTAAGAAACATTATAAAAAGTGGTCGAGAAGAAGAAATAGAAATTAAGGAAGACTCTTCCATAGCAGACCTGCTCAGCGAGCTTTCTGAAAAATACGGCGAACCCTTTCAAAAGGCTTTTTACGAACCAAAAGGCAAAGACGTAAAGACAAACTACATAATAACAGTGAATGGCTACTTACTTAACCAACTAAATGGAATCAAAACAAAACTTAAAAACGGAGACCACGTAGCCCTACTTCCCATAGTTAGCGGCGGATAAAAGCCAAATCTTTTGCAAAAGATTTTAAACTAAACACTAATCTATCATTGGTTTCTGGAAGGTGAAAAAGTGAATAGAATAGAGGCTTTAAAACAGAAAGCTTTTGAAGAAAAAAACTTTGACGGATTTTTGATTGCAAATGAAATTAACGCTTTATATTTTTCCCATTGCCCAGGATTATCATGCTTGCTAATACCAAAAAGTGATGAGAACAAAGCATACGTTTACAATGTTAACTATGAACAAGCGAAAGCTGAGGCTAAAGGTTTTAAGGTTGAATTGGTGAAACGCAACGAAAATTTGATGGCAAAAATTGCTGAACAAGCAAAGGCTTTCAAAATTAAAAAGTTAGCAGTAGATGCGCTTAATGTTGAGAATTATCGCAAACTTGCAAAGGAACTGAGGGGCAAAGTAAAGCTAAACATTAAAGGAAGTCTTGTCTGGGAACTGCGCAAGGTTAAGGATGAAGAAGAGCTTGAACGTATGCGGAAGGCTGGAAAAATAACAACGGAAGGGATGAAAGCTGCCTACGAAGTAATTAGGCCTGGCATAAAAGAGATTGAAGCGGCAGCGGAAATAGAATATGCCATGCGAAAGAGGGGTTCTTGGGGAACAGCCTTCGACACCATAGTGGCTTCTGGTGTTCGTTCAGCTTTTCCCCACGGTGGCTGCACAGACAAAGAAATTAGAAATGGCGACTTAGTTGTTGTTGATGTGGGAGCCGCTTACAAGTATTATCGTTCTGACATGACGAGAACTCTTGTAGCTGGAAAACCATCAAATAAACAACTGAAACTTTACGAAGTTGTTAAAGAGGGGCAGGAAAAAGCCTTACAAGCGGTAAAACCGAAAGCAAAAGCAAAGGAAATAGACAAAGCCGCCAGAAAAGTCATAGAAAAGGCTGGATATGGAGAATATTTCGTCCACGGACTAGGCCACGGCGTAGGCTTAGAGGTTCATGAACCACCAACGCTTAATCCGGAAAGCAAGGATAAACTGGCAATTGGAAATGTGGTAACAATAGAACCAGGCATATATATTATTGATTTTGGAGGTGTCCGCCTAGAAGATACGGTGGTAGTGAAAAAGGGTGGAGCGGAGAAATTCACCGAAGGCTTCTACACCTTAGAGTGCGCGAGATAATTAGTTTAAATATGACGTAAGGCATAATCAAAATTGCTGAGGTGCTACATCAGTGAATAAAAGTGCAGTAATAATAATTGATATGCTGAATGATTTTGTCACTGGCGACTTAAAATGTGAAAGAGCCAAAAACATAATTCCAAATCTTAAGAGACTTGCGGAGGCCGCCCGCGAGCACGGCGTTCCAGTCATTTACAGCAACGACGCTCACTACCCAAACGACTTTGAAGTTGTCCATAGGTGGGGAAAACACGCCATAAAAGGCACGAAAGGCGCAGAAGTTATCCCAGAGCTTAAGCCTACAGAGAAGGATTTTATTGTTGAAAAAAGAACTTACAGCGGGTTCTACGAGACTGGTTTGGACCCGTTGCTCAGAAGCCTATATAATGGAGAAGGAGCCAAAACAGTAATTTTGGGTGGACTGCACACACACATATGTGTGAGGCATACTGCCGCGGACGCCTTCTTCAGAGGATATAAAATAATAATAGCGAAAGACGGAGTAGAATCTTTTACGCAAGAAGACCATGAGCAAGGATTGAAGTATTTGGAATATGTTTACAATGCAAAGATAATGACAGTTGATGAAATTATAAGAGAAATTGGTAAGAAACCGAAGGGTAAATCGCAATGCAAGAAAGAGTAAGAATTGAAAATCTTCAAGAGTCAAACATAGAAGACCTCATTTACGTTTGCTCTTCGAAAAGGCTCAGCGACCCAATTCATCAGCAAGGCATGGCGCTGAAAAGACAATGGTTACATGAAATGCTCAACACTTGTGGGTCATGCGCAAAAATTGCTTACTACAATGGAAAACCCGTTGCCCAAATACTCTATTACCCAGAAGAGGCAGACGTAACTAAAGAGTTTAGGCGAGAAGGCGTTCTAGTAATAAACTGCATTTACAATCCCACAATGGAAGCGCAGAAAATTGGAATTGGCACGAGATTATTGCGAGAAATAATTTTAGATGTTAAAAAGAAGAAGTCATGCTTGGGCGATAAACCATGCAAATTCATTTTGGCAAAAGCTTTCAGCACAGGCGAATTGCTTCCAATGCCAGAATTTTACAAGAAAAATGGTTTTCTCCCAACCCCTGAAGGAAGTATGCTATACCTCCCAATCGAGGGCAAATATGAACCATCTCCAAAAGTGAAGTATGAACCTTTAAAAGAGGATAGGGACAAGGCGATAATATTTTATGGACCAGTATGCCAATTCTCTTATCCATTCGCAAAAAGAATAGAACAAATTATCAGAGAAGTTTTGCCAAACATAAAAATTGAAATGATAAACGAATGGGAAAAACCGCAAGAATCAATAAAACGCAATTGGTGGCTAATAGTTAATGCTAAACCAATACAAACTTTTTTCATGGACACAGAAAATTTCAAAAAAGAAGTAAAAGAGGCAGCGAGCCAAAACTTCTAATAACATATATGACTACTAATGAATATTCGTGGTATGTATGGCCAAGTTTCCAATCCTTTATTATAGTAGGACTGGGAATACTGATAAAATGGCTAAGGCTGTGGCAGAAGGCGCCAAAACAGTGCAAGGGGTTGATGTGGAAATAGCCTATTATATGGCTGTTGAAAATTTAGCCAACTTTGACGCTTTAGCCTTTGGAGTCCCAACTTATCATCATGACATGCCATTAAATATAAAGAATCTTTTGGAAGAGGCTGCTGTTAAGAAAATCGCCTTAAAAGGGAAAATTGGAGCCGCCTTTGGTTCTTATGGTTGGAGCGGTGAAGCTCCACGTTTGGTTCTAGAAATTTTGAAGAATAAGTTTGAAATGGAAGTGGTCGAACCGCCGCTCTTAATTAAGTACATACCAGACCATGATGGTTTAGAAAAGTGTAGAGAGTTTGAAGGGAAGGTTGCCGAAAGACTTATGCACATAAGCTAACATGTTTTAGTGAAGGCGAATATTATGAAAACGAAAAATGAATTGATCGAGTTTATGAGGCGTCAGATTAAGGTTGAAAATGACATTGTGGATTCGCTGAACAATGCATTAATTGACATGAAAAACCCGCCCGTAAAAGGAGTCTTGAAGGGTATCTCTCTGGATTCATTGAAGCATGCTGAAATGTATGCTGCAGCCACAGAACTCTTAACAAGGGTTTCCCAAGCTATCACGCAAGAGCAATTAGACAAGCAGAAAGCGGTTGTGGAAAAACACATACGAATGGAAGCTGAGCTTATAAAGAAAATTGGTGATGTTTTACCGACAGTTGAAGATGAGAAGGTTAGGCTTCTTTTAAGCGCCATTTTGGAGGATGAGAAGAGGCATCATGCACTGTTAAAAATGGTTTTGGAGATTCTTGTTCGTGGCGAAGCCATAACAGAGGCTGACTGGTGGGATTTGCTCTGGAAGAACGTTCCCTTCCATGGTGCTCCTGGAGGCTAAAACAATATAATTAATGAAGATTCATGTTCTTTTTCGTTTGTTAACCGATAAGTTTTTATGACGTATGGCATATTTAACAATCGTACAACAACAAGTGATAAAATGCAACATCAACACCATGCCCACCACATTCAAGAATTTAAAAACAAGCTCTTGTTTTCCCTCATTCTCACAACGCCAATTCTGCTTCTATCTGAAATGATACAAACATGGTTTCCGATACTCCAAGCATTACAAATACCATTCAGAAAAGAAATTCTACTCTTCCTATCCCTGATTGTTTACGTCTATGGTGGATGGCCCTTTCTAAAAGGATTAGTGGATGAGATAAAGGCTCGGCAGCCTGGGATGATGACGCTTATAGGAACAGCCATAACAGTAGCCTTCTTATACTCTGCTGGAACGGTTTTCCTTCCTTTAGGCATGGATTTCTTTTGGGAACTCGCCACGCTTATAGATGTTATGCTTTTGGGGCATTGGATAGAAGCCAAAAGCGTTATGGGAGCTTCAATGGCGCTTGAAGAACTTGTTAGAATAATGCCAACCACAGCCCATCGTCTAAAAAACGGCGAAATTGAAGAAGTTCCAGTTTCAGAGTTACATGTCGGCGACAAAGTTCTTGTGCGCCCAGGCGAGAAAATACCATCAGATGGCATCGTAGTTGAAGGTGAATCCTCAGTCAACGAGGCTTTGTTAACAGGCGAATCTAAGCCCATTCACAAAGGCATAAATGATAAAGTCATTGGTGGTGCAATAAACGAAGAAGGCGTCTTGAAAGTGCGCATAGAAAAGACTGGGGAGGAAACCTACCTATCTCAAGTGATAAAGCTTGTTAGGCAAGCTCAAGAAAGCAAGTCGCGAACTCAAGATTTAGCGAATAGGGCTGCAGCGCTTCTCTTTTTATGTAGCTCTTGGAGTTGCAATAATAACATACGCTGTTTGGTCTCTTCTCGGATTTGGCGACATAGCCCTTGAAAGAACAGTCACAGTTCTGGTCATTGCTTGTCCTCACGCTTTGGGTTTAGCGATTCCATTGGTTGTTGCCCTTTCAACCTCTATAACTGCAAAAAGTGGAATATTAATCCGTGACAGAAAAGCCTTTGAAATGGTTAAAGATGTAAACGCCATAGTCTTCGACAAAACTGGAACATTAACTTTGGGCAAGTTTGGCGTCACCGATATAGTTTCCTTCATTCCCAAAAATGAACTTTTGAAATTGACGGCAAGTGTTGAATTTAATTCTGAACACGTAATAGCCAAAGCCATTGTAGAATACGCAAAGGAAAATGGCATCCAAATTCCAAAAGCCAAAGAGTTTAAGGCGTTACTTGGAAAAGGCGCTTATGGAATGGTTGGGAAGAGCGAAGTTTATGTTGGAAGCGTAACCCTTATCAATGACATGAAAATAAACGTAAATTACGAGAGAGTAAAAGAGCTACAGAAACAAGGAAAAACCGTAATTTTCACAGTGGTGAATGGGAGACTTGGTGGTGCCTTGGCGCTTTCTGACAGAATAAGGGAGGAATCCTTTGAGGCTGTTAAAAGGCTGAAGGAAAGGGGATTAAAAGTTTACATGCTTACTGGAGATTCTGAAGATGTTGCTCGCTGGGTTGCAAATGAACTCGGCATAGACGATTATTTTGCCCAAGTTTTGCCAGACAAAAAAGCAGAAAAAATAGCATATCTAAAGGAAAATGGTTATAAGGTGGCAATGGTAGGCGACGGCATAAACGACGCTCCAGCCCTCGTCACAGCCGATGTGGGCATAGCAATAGGCGCAGGCACAGACGTAGCCATCGAAAGCGCAGACATAATCCTAGTAAAAAACGACCCTAGAGATGTTCCAAAAGTCATAGACCTTTCTAAGAAGACATATTCAAAAATGGTTCAGAATTTATGGTGGGCGGCAGGCTACAACATTATTACTTTGCCTTTGGCGGCTAGCAGCGTAAATCTGAACCTTGCAATAGGGGCAATTGTTATGTCTTTAAGCACTATTATAGTGGCGTTTAACGCTCAAACTTTAAGAAAGTATGAGCCAGCGGAGGTGAAGTTGATGGCGAAAAAGAAACAATTAGTTACAGACCCAGTTTGTGAAATGAAAATTGAACCAGAAACTGCTTACAGCAAAATTGAGTATGAAAGGCAAATGGTTTATTTCTGTTCAAAACACTGTGAAGAAGAGTTTAAGAAGAATCCAAAGAAATTCAAAATAAGAAAGTAGAAAGATTTTAATTGCCCCCAAAAGTTTATCCACAATCGGGTAAAGACATTGGTTAAAATAATAATTGATTACGCAAAGTGTGTTGGAGACGCCGACAGAATCTGCGTTGAAATTTGTCCGGTTTATGTTTTCAGCAATGAAAAGTTAAAGAAGCCCACAGTTGTGAATGAAGAAAATTGTATTTTGTGCAGAACATGCGAGGTTAACTGTCCGGGTCAAGCCATAAAAATTCAAACCTAAACTCCTAAAATTTTCACTAGTTTGCCTTCACTGTTTCGTATTTCCACTTTTAAGCTTTCATTAGCGTTTCTTGTTGCGCATTTTATGCATGGGTCATAAGCCCTTATCACCATTTCAATTCTATTTAAGAGACCTTGCTTGATTTCGCCTTTTTGAATGAACTCCATTGCTGCATCTTTCACGTTAATGTTTATAGCTGCGTTGTTCACCTGAGTTGGTATTATCAATTTCATACTTTTTAGATGCCCATTCCTGGAAATTTTATACTCATGGGCAAGGGTCCCCCTAGGAGCTTCAACAACCCCTATGGCTTTTCCGCCTTTAGGTTTGACTTTAACTCTTGTGTTTGTTTGTGTTATGGTTTCATCTTCTAAAGTTCTTTGGCTTTTTCGCATGCGTAAATGAGGTCTATGAGGCGAGCGTAGTCAAAAAGAAGAGTTGCATGAGTTGGAGTTCCAAATTTCCTCTTAAACTCCTCCAACTCTTTATTGGCGATGCTTGTTGTTGCTCTTTTGTTTATGTTCATTCTTGCTGTTGGTCCAACCTGAACTATTCCTTTTGGCAAACCTAAGGTTTTTAGGTAGGCAAATTTTGCATAAGTCCATTCGTAACGTTTTTCTTCTATATGCTCCATGTAATCCTGCGCTAAGAACTCAGATAAAATTCTGCCTTGAGGATTAATGACGTGGATTTCACCATCATAAAATTCTAAAGCATCGTCTTTTGTCAAAGCCATATAATGGGTTTTGTAATCTCCTGCTCTCTTGAAATCTTGCCAGTTTTTGTCAAAAAGCTCCTTCCCAAGTTCGAGAGCGTCCTTTGCAATTTCACATGCATCGCGTGCCTTTTTGAGAAGTTCTTCCCTTTCTCTTTCCTTGAGTGGGGTGATTAAGCCTCCGGGTATAGTAGAGATTATGTGAACTTCGCGTTTTCCAACAACGTCTAATATTTGTGCTCCAAAACTTCTAAGCATGATTGCCTTTTTGCCTATTTCTGGTTTTTCCCGCATTATTTGGAAAACATTTCTTTTTGAAGGGTTTTCTTCTGGAGAAAACCAAAAGTCTGGAAGTGTTAGGAAAAAGAAGACCAAGGAATGGTTGCTTATTATTTGTCCCATGAGTAAGAGTTCGCGAAGTTTTTTAGCGGTTTCTGTTATTTCTGCTCCATAAATGCTTTCTATGGTTTTAACAGAGGCTATAATGTGGGCTGTGGAGCAAACGCCACAGATTCTAGAAATTATGAACGGTAGTCTCTCCGCTTCCATTCCTTTTACGAAGTAGTCGAAGCCTCTGATTTCCGTGGCGTAAAAGTATGCGTCTGAAACATTGCCGATTTCATCAAGGATTATGATTACTTTTCCATGTCCCTCAATTCTTGTCGTTGGCGAAATTGTTATCTCTTTATGGTTGCTCAAATGATTCTCTCCCTTGCTTTGGAACGAGCAAATTTTGAGAAAATGAATGTATGGAAAATGAAGGGGTTATTGTAAAGCTCTTCCTTCACTTTCTCTTCTGGAATTCCAGTTCTTTTAGAAATTACTTTAACAAGAAAGGCGTACATGTCCCTTGACCTATACAGTAATGAGTCAGCGGGACCCCTACATCCAAAGCATGTAAAACCAGCTCTTGGGCATGGTGCTCCACATCCGTCCCTTGTCAAGGAACCAAGGCACATGAAGCCTTGGCTTACTAGGCATAATTCTGGATTTGCTTCTTTCTCATATATCCCGTAAAGGCGATCAAGTTTTGCTGGAATTATTTTTCTGTGACATTCTGTGCAGACAACGCTTTGATGGCGAATTGGCACTTTTTCGTTTACTACATTCTTTAAACCGTGAACTATCAGGAATGGCATGGGTGGGCATCCTGGAATGTAATAGTCAACATCGACGAAACTGCATATAGGATACATTAAATCCTTCAGTTCTGGAAGTGCGCTTGAAAGTGGGATGGAATATTCCTTTTCTAAAAGTTTCTTAACAGATAATGTATTTCCAAGACTTGTTATTCCGCCGTGGGTTGCGCATATTCCTAAAGCAACGAGAATTTTGGATTTAGCCCGTACTTCTCTAATTAATTTCTCGTCATCGGTTGTTCTAACTCCGCCTTCCACTATGGCTAAATCAACTTCTGAAATTTCCTTCAAATCCACAAAGGTTGTGGAATAAACTATCTCAAAATCACCCAGAAGAATTTCCAGTAAGGCTTCGCCAGCATTTAAAAAAGATGATATGCATCCGGCGCAGCATGTTAAAGAAATTATGTTAACTTTCACTTGTGTATCACGCCCAATTTAGAATTGTCGCTATGAGTTATGTTTTTAACTTCTTAAAATTTTTCTGCTTTAAATTTTGGCGTATGCCACGACTTTGGGAGAAAGGAGAGTTTGGTTT
>JARYMR010000025.1 GCA_029907045.1 Candidatus Bathyarchaeota archaeon | reverse complement strand
GTTTGCCAGTTTTTTCGTCAAGGGAAAGCTCTATAACTTCGTCTTTGCCGGCTCTTTTGAGCAGTTTTAACAGTTCGCTTATGTTTATGCACATTTTCGTTGGTTCCGTGGCTGTGTACTCATCAAAAATTGTTTTTGGCCATTCAAAATCAACCATGGCAACACGGGATGGATCCATTGCCCGCAGTTTTAGGCCGTCTGAGTCTACTTTGAATGTGGCTTCGTCTACGAGGATGGAGATGGCTGTAACCATGTCTCTGAGGAGTTTGGCATCTGCCATTTTGATTTTGAACATGAGAGGGTCTCCTTTTAGATGTTATGCTTAGTTAGTAATAAAAGACTTTACATATTAAATTTTCAGCTTTAGGATAGTGGACGCAAAGATGTTTTAGCTGTATTCTCTGAAGGTGTAGCCGCATTTTGTGCAACGCAAAAACTGGGTTGAAGATTCGTCTGCACCTCTTGTTTGCACTTGCCAGACGTAGGCTAAATTGTTTCCACATTTGGGACATTCAACTCTAACCGTTGGCAATGTTCGCAGTTTCTGTTCTTCCTTACTTATTACTGCCACGAGTTCTTGGGGTTTATGCTGTATGACTTTCGCAACTTTCGGCTTGACTTTTCCGCCAGATTCCCTCTTTCTATAGCCACATTTTGGACAAACCAGCGCTAAAGATGATTCTTTGCCTGTTTTCTTCTTTTTAGGCACTAAACGCGAGCCGCATTTTGGACAAAATTCCATGCTTTTTAACTCCGTTGTCCGTTTGTTTTCCCTTAACATTGTCCCTTTTAAACCTTTTCTTATACTAATAAGGATTGGGGCTAAATGGTGGTTATTCCAGAAGCGATTAGGTGAGCTACACGTAAGGCTTCGGGAATACTGCTTCTCGTGGAGGTTAGCTGCAAAATTTTTTTAGCATCCTCCTCGAGTATTCCAGAAATTTGCATATAGACTTTCTCTTTTTCATTTCTAGTAAACACTTCATACGCTTTTCCAGCATTTTCTATGGCTTTCCAGCGTTCTTCGCTTTTTGGCAGATTTTTTAGGGCTTTGCGGATTTCTTTAAAGTTGGGTTTTTCTCGTGTGACGGCTATCACTGGAAGTTTTATTTTAGCATTGAGTTCTTTTATGTCTACAACGTTAAAGCCTGCAAAAGTTATTCCATTAAGCATTATAACCCGCAATTGCTTGTAGTGAGGTGAGTTGATTATCATAGATGTTATCTTTTTTGTGGCGTCTAAGCCGTCTATTTTCACGTTGGTGTGCATTACTCCGTCAAGCAAATAACCACCCCTAAAGACTACTCCGACAACGGGCACCAACCCCTTTGAACGGGGAGTGAAAACTCCGTCGTCGACTCCTAAAACACGAATTTCAGGTTTAATTATACGAAATTTTTTTACAGCCAAAACTTTTCCACTCTGTTTAAGACAAAATTATAGGAAAGAAGCATTATAAGTTTAGTGAAATCTGACTCCTTGGATAACCTATATAATTGAAAGTTTTCTTTCTTTAACTTATGCCATTCGAAACTCTTGCTGCCATCGTCTTTCTTACATGTTTAGCATGCTTCTTTTTAGTGAGCTTGCATAATTTTTTAGCATTTCATAAACGTAAGGCTCATCAAAAAGTGTATGAAAAGGTTGAAAAACCATCAGATTTTAGCGTAAGTTTGGCAGCGGTTGGAACATTCACCTATTTTATAGAAGTGTTTGCGTATATGTTTCTCACTTTTACGGGTCAAATTTTTGTGCTAAACAATATCCTTTTCAAATTTTCATCTAATTTTTATATGCAAATTTTAGGCGTGATTCTCACTTTGGTTGGATATTTTCTCTTCATTTGGAGTGTAATTGTTAGGGATAAATATGCTGTTTCATGGGAAATGCCAGAAAACCATAAGCTAATCACTTGGGGTCCATATTGTTACGTTCGCCATCCATCTTATGTTGGCTATTTTCTCATGTTCTTTGGGCTTTTCTTTTTATGGCCAAACGTTTTCACAATTTTTCCCTTAATGGCGATTCCCGGATATGTTCAAGTCACCTATACAGAGGAAAAACTTTTGGTGCAGCGTTTTGTAGGGGAATATCTGGAATATCAGAAGAAAACTGGACGGTTTATTCCAAAATTGCATAAAAAAGAAAAGGAAACACCTTCTTAAGAAGAGTTAAAGCTGCTGGGATGTGTTTAGCTTGAAGGAAAATAAAAGAGTGTTCTCGTTCATAAAATCTTATGGAAGCTTGAAAGAAGTGCTGACGGACCATGATTTGGCAGCACTCGGAGACGCATACATAAACTTTGTTTATTCATTAGCCTTATCAAAAAGAATTGGCAAACCTTCAGGAGCAAAGGTTAGAGGAGTTGCACTTTCGGAAGCGGTTAAGAAGGCGAGGTTAAGGGAGCATTTACCTTCAAGGATGACGAGGCATTTGCTGGCGGATGCTGCGGAGGGATTAATTGTTTATGCTTGGCTTCATGAGTGTATTACATTAGAAGAAAGTGTTGCAATTTTAGAAGAGAATGCTGATTTGGTTGATGCCTTAACCAAATTGTTAACAGCAATAAAGAAGAGGATTAAATTTTCTTAAATGCTTTTTCAACTTCTTTCCTAAATTTCTCGTTCACCTCAAGAGCCTTTTCCAAAGCCTTCAGCAAAGCCTCTTCAGGCTTCACGTGTCCCTTTGTTCGAACATATATTATAGAGTTTGAGGCTAAAGGGTGTGGTATGGCATAGCCAGCCAAATCCACATTTTCATCTTCTAAAAGTCGTTTTTGAAGCAAGTTGCAGAGGGTGTGTCCAACACCTTCAACTTCTATCTTAAGCTCGTTTTGGGTTTTTTTCAAAATTTTGATTTTCAAATGGCATTTCTCCTCTTGCTTTTTACACTATTCCTTTTCCGTAATCTAAAGCAATTTTGCGCTTTTCAATTTTTCCACATCTAAAACAACGCATAACATGACGTTTCAGTTCTAACATGTAACCACATTGAGTACAAAAAGCATAAACAACACCCAACTCCTTGTCTTTTGTAGAAAGATGATAAACGCGGTTTTTTTCGCTAATAACTTTAGCCCTAATGATGTCTCCGGGTTTGCACACATCAAACATTGATTTAACATAGGTTTGCTGCACATCCGAGATGTGAAGGATGCCCGAGAAAAAACCTGTTAGGGATTTATTGCCAATCTTGAAAATTCGCACACCAGCATTTTCGTTTTGGACGGTTGAAACTTGCCCCATCACAATGCTGCCAACCTTTGGAATTCTGGCTCCACGAATTAGGGGATAAACGGAAACACGTTTATTCAAAAAGTCAAGTAAGGCTCGCCCCACAATTTTGGAGTGGATAACCCCATTCAAAACATAGGTTCCAGCATCAGGAATAAACTCTTCAATGACGCCTAAACGCTCGCCAGGCAGCACAAATTTTCCGCTTTCCCTTTCAGATGATAATGTATTCATGTTAAACCAGCACCTCTCTACTTGTCTATGTCACCTCAATAAACCTTTTGATTCCTAACTTTCTATAACATACAATTCAACCACAAACTCATGTTTCCTTTTTGTATGAAAGGAAAACATACGTGGAATTGTCATAACCGTGGCATATGCAGCCCTAATTTCCCCACCATGCTCTTCTATAAACCTTTTAAAGAAAGGAGAAGGCGCTATTAGTGTAATACCTTCTCTTCTAGCCTTTAATTTTTTGATAAAGGCTATATCTTTTCTGGGACTTTTGTGAAGCGAATAAACAACTTTGCCCGTCTCCAAAGCTTTTAGGAGGAATTTTCGGTCAGCCTTTGGCTTTTGCACACCAAAAGGCGGATTCTGCAAAACGGTGTCAAACTTTCCACGAACAGCGTCTATGTCTCCACTAATCCAATCCACTTTTTCTTTCAAATCTGCTTTCAAAGAGTTTTCTAAAGCCGTTTTCACAGCGCTTTTATCTATGTCTACGCCTATAACATGTTTTGCGCCTAAGAAAGCGGCGCCGAGAGCGAGCCTTCCAGTGCCACATCCCAAATCCAAAACTGTTTTATCAATAATGTCATTGTATGTGTAGGCCGCCATGTAAAGCATTGTTGCTGCAACATTCACTGAAATAGTGTATTGCTCAAGGCTTGGTTTTGGGGTTGGATGTGGCTGAATCTGAGAGAGGAAAAGTTCTAAGTCTAGTTTTCGAACCATCCTTTTTTGCATAAGTCTTCCCATGACAATTCTCCAACAACCACTAAAGCCTCATTAACAGTCAATAACGGCTTCTTAAACCTTGAAGTGTCGTCGATGGAAACTCTTGGACATGCGGTGTTTACGAAAGCGTTAACTGAAGGAAATTCCATGAGAATTTCTGGAGAAATCTCTTTAGTTGCTAAAAGGCAAACAGCTTTTCCTTTTTCTTCAAGCTTCCCCTTAATCATTAAAGCATCTTCAAGTTTTCTCTGCCCAGGTTTTAATCCGACCAAAACTGCGAAGTTTTTCGCTTTTCCAGCCTCTTCTATGCTTGCCCAACGTTGCTTAACAATTTTCTCCGCCTCCTCATTAACGGAGAAAACTCGTTTCTCATAGGGATCAGCAGCTATTGTTGGTTTTGATGTGGAAAGGGTAACTCCTAAAGCATGGAAGCGTCCTCCTCCAATGAAAAGGAAGACTTCAACACCACTTGCTATTGATTTGGCGTTACTATAATCACACCCAATAACTTGCCCAGCATAATTTAAGCGTCCAGCATCGCCAATTGCCACAATTTTTCCCATCTGAAGCAGCATTTCTCGAACAACATCAAGAGTTTGTACATGCTGAACTGTTGTGGTTAAGCCTATTTTGCGCCATTTTTCCAACGTGGGCAATGCTTTTTCAACAACTGCTTCAACATTTAGTGTAGCCCTTGCTTCAACATAAATTGTTGGAACCCTCTCATACTTTAGCATCTTCGCGTGTCCATAATGAATTATTAAGTCAACGCCTAAGGCTTCGGCGTCTGCCGCCGCAAGGTCGCAGGCGCCATAACATGGGTCTGCGGAAACTATTGGTAATGCCCCGGTTTTTTCGACAATTTTGGATAGGTATGGTGCTTCTGGTTTCAAGCCTTCTGGCAGTTGTATTAGGACTCTTTTTGCGCCGAGTTTGAGGATTTCTTGTTTAATTCTTTCTTCTTCTAAATCAAACTGCTTCATTTACACAACACCCAAAAACCAATAAAATTAAAACGCATTAAAAGAAGCAGGAAATAAAGAGTTGCTATTCCGTTTCGCCCCACTGCGGCGGCCATTCCCAATCTTCTTTTGGTTTTCGAACCGCGCGCCCAAAAGCTCTTTCCTTCTGTTCAGCAAGCTGTTCCAAGATTATTTTCTGTTCTATACTGGCAACAAACTTTTTCGTTGCAACCACAGCATCATTGTTTACGGATATGCTATCAATTCCAGCCCTAACAAGAAACTCTGTAAAATCGGGCAGATTTGATGGACCTTCGCCGCATATGGAAACTGTGGCGCCGTTTTCATGTGCCACTTTGATTAGGTGAGCGATTATTCTTTTCACGGCGGGATCTCTTTCGTCAAAGTACCCCATTTGCCCGAGGCGTTCGGAATCTCTGTCAATCATCAAGATGCCTTGAGTCATGTCATTTGAGCCTATAGAAAAGCCATCGCAGAGTTTTGAAAACTCGTCTGCAAGGATGGCAATTGACGGGGTTTCTGCCATAAACCAAACTTTGAAGTCTTTAGACCGCTCTAATCCTTCTTCACGCATGATTTCTAAGACTTTTTTGGCTTCCCACACTGTCCGCACAACAGGAAGCATAACCCAGACATTTTTGAGCCCCCATTCTTTGCGACATTTCACTATTGCTTGGCACTCCAGCCTAAACGCCTTTTCATACCATGGACTTATGTAGCGGCTGCATCCTCTCCAACCAAGCATGGGGTTGGCTTCCACAATTTCGTATTTTTCGCCGCCTTTCAATTCTCTATATTCATTTGTTTTAAAGTCGCTGAAACGCACAACAACGGGGCGGGGTTGGATAGCCCTTGCAACAGTTGCTATTCCTTCTGCGAGCTTGTCCACAAATTTTTGGGATTGTCCAGTTTCAATAAGGTATAGGGGGTGTTCGCCTATGTAGCTGGCTAGAATGAATTCGATGCGCATAAGCCCTATTCCTTCAAAGGGCAAATCCTTATATTCCTCAATTTTTTCTGGCACACCCAAATTCATGTAAATTTTAGTTGCTGTAACTGGCACAGACTGGAAACTTCCAGCGGCAACAGTTTGTGATGGAGATGAAGCTCCAGAGGCGGATGAAAGCTGTTCTGTTAGGGAAGGAATTATTCCTTCATAAACAACACCGCTCTTTGAATCCACGGTGTATTCTTTACCGCTAACCATAAGCTTTGTAGCATTTTCCGTTCCCACAACACAGGGTATGCCAAGCTCTCGACTCACTATGGCGGCGTGACATGTCACCCCCCCTTTGTCTGTAACTATGGCACTTGCAAGCTTCATGAAAGGCACATAATCGGGATTAGTCATGTCCGTGACGAGGATGTCGCCCTTCTGCATGACTTTTGCAGCCTCCTGCGGGTTTAAAACAACCTTTGCCTTGCCTAAGCCGAAACCTCTTTTGCCAGCAGCAATTCCCTTAACAACAACTTTTAACTCTTCAGTTGGTTTGATTGCTGCAGCTTCAACTTTCTGAACTTCTACCATTTTTAGGCTCCATACTGTTTCGGGTCTGGATTGCACTATGAAAACGTTGTTTGGGAAGGGTAAATCGCTGTCAATTGCCCATTCAATATCTTGAGGTTTCCCATAATGTTTTTCAATACGCTTTGCCAATTCAGCAAGCTTTAGAATTTCCTCATCCGTTAAGCATGGCTGCTCTTGCTTTTCCAACGGCACTTCTACATGAACTGTTTTGCCAGTGGTTGGGTCACGAACATACTGGACTTTCTTCTTTGATATACGCTTCTCCATTATCTTCATAGTATTCTTATCAACAATAAAATCGTCAGGCGTTACAGCCCCAGAAACAACAGCCTCTCCCAAACCATAATTGCCCTCAATAACTATCTGGTTAGGGTCGCCAGTAACAGGGTTTATAGTGAAAATTACGCCCGCAGCCTTAGAATTAACCATCTTTTGAACTCCAACGCTTATCAGAACTCTTTCATGAGCAAAGCCCTTTTCTGTTCTATAGAAAATCGCCCGTGGCGTGAAAAGACTCGACCAACACTTAACAGTCTTCTCAAGAACCTCACCAACGCCTTTAACATTCAAATATGTTTCTTGTTGCCCAGCAAAAGAAGCATCTGGAAGGTCTTCGGCGGTGGCGCTTGAACGCACAGCCACGAAAACCTCTTTTACTCCAAGTTTTTTGCATAGCTCTTCATAAGCGGATTTAATGGCACTTTCAATTTCCTTTGGCATAGGCGTTGACTCTACAAGTTCACGAATTTTCTTAGAAGCTATATCATACTGCGCAGGGTCGCTTGGATTTGTAACGGTTTTCCCTATAATCTCATAAATTTTTGCAGCTATTCCAGTTTCTTCGATGAATTTTTTGTAGGAATAAGCGGTTATGGCAAAACCTGGCGGAACTGGGATGCCAGCGCTTGTCATTTCTCCAAGGTTTGCGTTTTTTCCGCCAACTAATGGAATATCTGTTCTTCTTAGATTCTCAAACCATATAACCAAATCTTTTCGTATTTCACTCAACAGTCTTCACCTCTTCTACTGGTAATTTTTCAATTATTATCCTACATGGAATGGGAAGTTTGGCGCTTCCACGCCTCAAAGCCTCTTTGGCGGCATCAATGCCATCAGCATTCACATTTACTGTAACGATTGTTTGGTTTGGTTCTATTCGCGCTGCTGTTCCGATGGGTTTTCCAAAAGCCCTCCGCATACCGTCTTGAAGACGGTCTGCATGAGCGCCAAAAATCATCTTATTCTCTCTGAGAATAACATGAGGGTAAGGATGAATATGCAAGCGATAATTGTTTGCAAGTTTATCCATCAAAACACGGTTTATTGCCACCCGTGCCGCTTCTAAGGCGTTGTGGCGGATTTGAGCCTTTTCTAAAGCTATAAGTTTGGCTTCATACTCAAATTTTGCTTTAGTATCTCCCATAGTGAACTTGGTTATTTTAGGCGGCGGAAACCCCTTCACAAACTCTTTTCTGGTGTAGGGTTGCCCCTTAGAGGCTCTGTAATTGCGTGCACGCATTCTAAATCCTCTCCTTTTGCATACCATAACCGCGGTATTTAAACGATTTGTTGAGCATCCTTTTTGATTAAAGTTATGAATTCAGAATCAATTTTAAAAATCAAAATTTGGCTTTAAAGCTTCCTTTTATGGTTGTAGCCGCTTGTTTCTGAACCATGTTTTTGCGAGTTCGTCATAATTTGGAAATACGCTCCTCAAAATTGGGATATACATATGCACTTCCTCATCGGTCAAATACTGAAACTGATACTCTCCAGCATATGGGGAAGGCGCGCCCTCGCGGGTTACAAATTCTATGTGCATAAAGGGGTCTCCCCGCTTGATTGTGATGGGACAGCGGTCATTGCTCAAGTTTACAAGTTCTAGGGCAAGTCTTCCGACAAATCCGCTATGAACCTTTGCAGCATTCAAAAAGGACAAACCCATTCTGCCGTATTTGCTTTTAGCTGTCAAATGCGCCACAAAATCTGGCGGAACGAAAACAATTTCATAGGTTATTAGGTTTTTATGCTCCAAATAGTTAAGCGTCGTCTCCTCCTTCACTGTTAAGACGTAGCTGTCTCCATCAAGCAAGTTATAGTCGTATGGGTATATGCACTTATACTTCTCAATAAGTTCCTTAAGCTTATTCTTACCCAAAACGCACATCACCACACACCTCAAACTTTCTCTAGCAATACTGAAATTCTCTCGTTATATAGCTTTTTAACACAATTTTGTCTCTTGCAAAAGGCATAATTCAATTCTAACAAAGCTCAAGTCACAAAAACCTAGAGGATTAGATCCTTATTGCAACAGAAGACTCCGAACCCACATGAAGATCCTAATTAAACAATGCCATGCTCACGTCTTATGGCGTCTAAGGTTTCCTTTGCTTTAGAATATTCAGCAAACAATTTAGAAAGCTTCTCACATGGATACTCTTTACAGAAACCACAATTCTCAACCATCTTCACCATTCCACACTTTCTTATTTCACAAACATTACAGTAGTGAAAAATGCGCGGACTAGCGCTTAAGCAACCATCACAGTTAATATCTTCTGGCTTGTATTCCCTACCATATTGCCTCGTAAAAAGCTCAGCTACTCGCCTTCTTTCAGCATCATCATTCCTTACCGTGGCAATCAAGACCGGACAATCAGAACAAACTATTCCACAATAACCGACGATTCTATTCAAACAATTCTCCTCAAATAATATTAGAAGAATAAGCAGATTAATTTACCGCTCCGCCTCCACAAGAAACAAAGTCTCAAAAAAGGGCAAAGCCTTCTTAGCAGCCACACAAGCCTTTAAACCATTCCTTTCAAACTTTTGCAATGTTTCGTTAACATTAGAAAGCGAGGACTGCATCAAAAGAATACGCCCGTTAGGCTTAAGATGTTTTGGCGCCTCATTTATGAAACAGTCAATAACTTCCCTACCCTTTCTTCCACCAGCCCAAGCGCGCTCAAGCCAAAAATCAGCCTTTCTACATTTTGTAGGCAAATAAGGCGCATTAAAAAGGATTAAATCAAACATATCCTCTTTTCTTAGCGGCAAAAACAAATCTCCTTGTATAAAAGACATTTTATCAATAACATGGTTCAGTTTTGCATTTTCCTTGGCGCATCGAACAGCGTAGGGGTTTATGTCGACTGCAACCACATGAGACGCTTTCTTTGCAGCAATTATGCCCAATATGCCACAACCAGTACCCATGTCAAGAACGAAAAAACCACCTTCCCCAACCATCAAATTCTCAGCAAAAAGGAACGAATCCTCAGATGGCTCGTAAACATTTTCCGACACATAGAAAACGTAATCTTCAAAAAACACTTTCTTATCAGACAAGAGCATTTGCCAACGCCCCAAAATCTTCAGGAGCTAATTCTCTCACTCGCTTATTAAAAAATGGAAAATTCTCAATTTTCTTGGCAGCCTCATCAACTTTCATGCCACAAAAACCTTTTAGAAAGGGAAAAATGGCATTTCTAACCTTTCTGTTGCGATGGGCAAAAAGAGATTGCGTTAACCGTATAAAAAAGTCCCTATTATTCAAATCGAAAGGTTTTGGCTTTTTAGGTTTTAAACGTACAACAACAGAATCCACTTCTGGCTGTGGATAAAACATCCATTTTGGTACATCATCAAAAATTTCAACATCAACAAAGTAATAAGCGACAACCGCCAACCACCCATAATCCTCGCTTCCAACAGAAGCAAAGAGACGGTGCGCAAACTCTTTTTGAAAGATCAAAACTGCACAATCAAAATCTTTGCTGAAAAGCCACAAGAGCAAAGGCGAAGAGATATGGTAAGGGGGAATTGAAACAATTTTATTAAAATGTGGAAGTTTCACTTTTAACACATCACCCCAAATCATTTTCACATTAGACAAATCCTTGAGCTGTTCTTGCAAAACCTTCACAAGTCTCTTGTCAGATTCCACAGCCACCACTTCGCTACATACTTCTGCCAAGAACCGAGTTAGAAAACCAAGCCCCGCACCAATGTCTAGCACCACATCTTTCGAATTTAATGAACAGTAATCGGCCAAAAGATGAAAAATTGAAGAGTCAACCAAAAAGTTTTGTCCCAAACTCTCCTTCGGATATATTCGATGCTTTCGAAGAAGAAACTTCGTTCTTTCTAAAAGACTCATTTTATCTCATTAACACGCTCACTTATGCTATTGCGCCCTCGTAAAAAGCCGATACTTGCTCTCACCAGCCAACTCCTCCAAAATCCTTTTAGTAATCAACTTAACGGGATTCGGCAGCTCCGTTCGCTTTTGCAGATCATCAAAGCTTTCGAAGGGCTTTTTCTCACGCTCATTAATGACCTGCCACATATACTTTTTACCAATTCCAGGAATCAACTCTAAAGCATGCATCCGCGGCGTCACAGCCCGTGCAGTGTTAAAGAAGTTGATAAACCATTGTTCACGATTTAACACTATTCGGCTAATAACCGAAGGAAGCTCCATCCTCGCCGCAGCAGTCAACTCCTCATAGCTTACCCGCCCAATAATATACGTGATTTCTTCGCGAGCATCCTTTCCAACATAAACCCTGTCATAAGGCTTAAGCGTCACACCCTCCTTAACAAGCGCCTCTAAAAGAGTGAAAAATTCCTCACCAACCAGCTGGACTAAGGCTCCAGCTCGATAACCAGCCCTACCAGAAACCCTCACTCCTGGTCTGCCATGAGGGAGGAAATCTAGAACGTAGGCGTACTCTTCGTAGCGCTTCTCCATCATATTCGCCTTTATTCTGTTTTGGCTGCTTAAAAATTGTGGTAAAAGGCTATTTTAATTTCCTATGTTCATTTAAAAGGTTAACTATGACTTCCAATTTAGAGGTTTCAATAATTTTGCGGCCGCCAGCAAGAAAAACCCTCAATTCGTCAACGCTTTTTGGCATGCAATTAACTACTGAAACAGCTTCTTCTTCGTCTAAACCAAATTCTTTCATAAGCTTTTCTACGAGTTGTTCAGCTGCTTCGGCATCAACTTTAGAGAATTTGGATACATAGTCAAATGTGCGGCGTTGAAACTGGTCCAATTTTTCTTCGCCTATGGATTCTAATAGTTTTTTGACTTCTGGAAGTGTAAGTTTCTTTTCCGTCGCATCGCTTTTTGACATTTCAATCACTCTTATATGGTTCTAAATGTTCTGGTCTCACAATAATTTCCTTAACAGCATCTCCTTGAGTGACACTAACAATGTAGCTTCTTCCTCTCTTTTCGATTATCCTACCAATCTTACCATGATAACGTTTGTGAGGCATACCCTTATGCACGCTGGGGTCTATTTTAATGACAACGGAGTTTCCAGGCGCATATTCTTGTAGAAGCTTGCTTATTCTTATTTTGCCCCGCTCTCGAGGGTTCTTTTTTAAAAGGCGCCGTGTTCCCGTGCGATATCCCTTTGATTTTTTCATTTTCTCACCATTTAATCTTCCATAATAACATTTAAAACATCAAGCTTTATGGGCTTTGCTTTGTTTTTGAGAATTTCTGAAACGCTGGGGGTTGTTCTTCCATCATCTCCAGTCACCAATTCTTTAACATACAGCCCTCCTTGGCAACGTATCCTCATTTCAACCTTTTTAGGCGACAACTTCTTTACTTTAACCTCGTATATGTACTTTTCCCGTGTCAAATCCGCCCGTCTATGCAAAACACGCAAAGGCGTTCTTTGCTTAACCATAACATTCGTCAACTTTTCTTCGAGAAGACGAATGTCATCAGTTGAAATTTTGTTTTCAAACTCTATAATTACGCGATATTCTTTTTGCGAAGATTCGGCCCTTTTCAGCCGTCGGACAGCGGCTTTGTCTGCAAAATGTAGACGAGAAATTGCAACTTTACCTTTAGCGTAGGAATTTACAAGATCCTCCATTTTTTTTAGGTCTATGAAACGTTTTTTTGGTTTTGTGATTTGGATTATAAAGGGCCTGCCTTTACCAAGCATGCGAGCGTCAATGTCTTCTCTTCCACCAGCGTGAAATGATGCTTTAGTGCCACCAGTTGCTTCAAGGAAGGGTTTTGCAATTATTTCTTCAACTGATTCAGGATACATTTTTCCAGTCCAATTGCACTTTTCGCATCCTTTCCCATGACAGTGGGAGCAGAACCATCTGGATTGGGGAATTCCTCTTACAAGTTTTTTGTAACTTCCAGCAATGTAGAGAGGGTTTGGTTGAAGCTTTATTTTTTCAGTGAAGGGGTTTATGAGCAAGACTATGTCCGGTTTTCTAAAATCAACAGTTTTTCCACTTTGCTCAGCAATTTTCTTTCCCAGAGCTCTGCCAAATTCATTCCTCATGTTTTCGCCATAACAAACATCAAACTCAGCCCTAAACTCATCTTCCCGTTCCTCCACAGACGCTGGTAATTCTATGCCAACCAAAAAACTGCCACATTCATATCCATCAAGCTCTCTTAGAGCTCTTTTCGCTGTTTCATCGAGAATTTTGAATTTGTCTTCGCATAAAAAGCACATTTTCGGAACACTTTTCGCTGCAACATGCTTTTTCATTTTTTGCAGCAATTCCACTGCTGTCTCAAAGAAGCCGTTAGTTGCAAGAATTTTCAATATTTTTATGCCTTCCTTGTTCTTTGATAGAGCCCCCAGATGCCCTTGAAGGGTTAGGTTCAGTTTTAGCGCTTTTCCCCTTTCATCGTTTTCAATGTTATGTCCAAGAAGGGCAAACTGTCTTCCCAAACAATGATCGCATAAGGGATATTTTTCAAGCATTTCTAAGGCTTTTTTCAAAATTTCCATAAGTCAATCCTTCGAATTCTCGACAAGTTTAACTTATGTCAAGGGGCAACTTCTTCCCAAAAAACGGCAACTTCTTTTTCCTTCGCAAACTCTTTAGCATACGGCGCATAAGAAAATATTGTTTTATGAGTTCTTTAACTTCTTTTTCGCTTGTTCCAGACCCCCTTGCCACTCGCCTTACTCTTGAGGCGTTTAATTTCTTAGGATCATCCCTTTCTTCAGGCGTCATTGACTGTATCATCACTCGCCATTTTTCTAAACGATCTTCAGCCATGTTCAGGGCGTCTTCTGGAATATCGTAGGACATGCCCGGAAGCATTTTCAAAAGTTTTCTGAAGGGCCCCATGCCTTTCATGGCTTCAAACTGTTCATACATGTCTGTTAGGGTAAATTTGCCGCTTAAAATTGCCTTGGCTTTCTTTTCTGGAACCCTTATTTCCGCTTCACGAACTTTTTCGAGAAGTGTTTCCAAATCGCCCATGCCCAAAAGTCTTCCAACAAAACGAGACGGTACGAATGGTTCTATGTCCTCCACTTTTTCGCCTGTGCTGATGAATTTTATCGGTGCACCAGTTGCTGCAACTGCTGAGAGGGCTCCTCCGCCTCTTGCTGAACCGTCAAGTTTTGTTACGATTATAGAGCCTATGGGTGTGGCTTCGTTGAAGGCTTTAGCTTGAACCATGGCTTGTTGCCCTATGGTTCCATCAATAACCAACATAACCTCGTCTGGTTTTATGTTTCTTTCAAGCATTTTCATTTCTTTGATAAGTTCTTGCTCTTCTTTGTGACGCCCAGCAGTATCAATAATTATCACTTCTTTATCATTAAATTGCCTTATTCCTTCAAGGGCTATTTTAACAGGGTCTTTGGCTTTTAAGTCTCCATATATTGGCACGTTTATTCTATTTGCCAACTGCTGAAGTTGCGCAAAGGCTCCAGGACGATAGGTGTCTGCACATATCAAGGCTGGTTTGAGTCCTCTCTTTTGGAAGTATCTGGCAAGTTTTGCTGCGGCTGTTGTTTTTCCAGAGCCTTGGATGCCGACAAGCATTATGGTAAACTTTTTTCCTGGCTCCACTTTTAAGGGAATGGGTTTTTCGCCGAGGAAACGGGTTAATTCTTCATAAACAACCTTTATCACGTGCTCGCGGCGTGAGATACCTGGTGGAAGCTGTTCTTTTAAGGCTCTTTCTTCTATGCGTTTTGAAATGTCAAGGACAAGTTGGACGTTTACGTCGGCTTGAAGCAGAGCCCGCTGCACATCTCGGACTAGCTCTTTAACGGCAGCCTCATCTACAACGGATGCTCTGAAAATCTTTCTTAGGGCTTCGTAAAGCGTGGAGCCTAAACGTTCTAAAGCCATTTTTCTCCAGATTTTAGAACGATATACGTCCTTAAATAGGTATTCCATAAACTTTTTACATTGCCCTCTTAATGAAGTGTTGTGAGGGATAAGTTTGAGCGAAGTTAAGATTATAGAAAAGAAGGAAATTCCATCAGGCGCTGTTATGCTTTTTGGTTTTCCAGACGTAGGATTAGTTGGCGTTATTGCTGCTTCGCATTTGATATCGGAGCTTGAGAACATAGAGGAAGTAGCCTACATGGATTCGAAACTGCTGCCGCCCCTTATTGTATTGCATGAAGGACTGCCACATTCGCCAATAAGAATTTTTGGAAACCGCAACATTCTTTTAGCTGTTTCAGAAACAGCCATACCCGCAGACGTCATTTACCCAATAATGGATACCTTAATTGATTGGGGAAAAAGCAAGAATGTTAAAATTATGATTTCATTAAGCGGCATTCCCACACAAGAAAGACAAGACTTAAAAGAATTGAAAGTTTTCGCTGCAGCTTCAAGCCCCGAAATGCTGAAAATGCTTCAAGAGAAAGAAATAGAAATACTGCAGGAAGGATACATGGTTGGTCCCCAAGCGATTATGCTTCAACGCTGCGCCACCATGGGTTTACCAGCCATAACATTGCTTGCCCAATGCTTCCTAAACTATCCAGACCCAGAAGCTGCCGCAGAAGTGCTAAAGGGATTAGCAAACATTACAGGAATAAAAGTGGATGT
>JARYMR010000024.1 GCA_029907045.1 Candidatus Bathyarchaeota archaeon | reverse complement strand
ATGGTTGGCGGAGAATTTTCAGAGCTAAAAAGAGTTTGGAGAACGCAGCCTTCCTCGTTTTCTTTTAGGGTGTAAAGAATCATCTGGTCAAATATTATTTTGCCATAAGCACTTGCTAGAATTTCCTTTTCTTCTCTCTCCAACTCTATGGGTCCAACCTCATACCATTGAAACTTTTCTTCATCATTGTTGCAGTTAAACTGGAAAGAATAGTTACCTATTTTGAGGTTTAGAATTCCATAATCGGGACCAGAAGCAAGGCGCAAAGCAACCATATAGCGACCTTGTCGGGGTATGAAATGGTTTGCTGTTGCAGAGGAGAGTTTGCAAGGCTGAAACTCGAAAACACTTATCAGATGGTGAGGTGTGCCGTAGGCGGTTACATTAAGTGACAATTTGTTGGTTTTAACTGGTTCCTTGAACATGTGCACAGGCGAAAGGGAAGTATTATTTGTGACTTCTACTTGTGTAATCCATTGAGTTCCATTCCAAGTTTGAATTGTATAATTGCTTGCATAGGCGCTTTCAAAAAGAATTTTAACTCCAGCCACCTCTTGGACGTTAGAGTATTCGATTTGAAGCCATTGCGGAGTTTCTTGAGTTGGATCGGAAGCCCATCTTGTTCCCCCTAAGCCGTCAACTGCATTTTGAGGAATGTGTTCATCTTGTATAGAGCTTGCTAAGGCTTGAGCATTTTCTTCTATGGGCGTCAGTGTATTTTCTGCTTTTAGCAAATCGTCTTCATATTTTTGAGTGTGAATTGTCCATCCTTCGGGGAGATCATTGTAAGCGAAGAGGTTGGCGGCTCCCATGATGTCTATAATTCTGCCTTGAAAGTTGTTTATAGAATCTGAGAGTTCGTTGTAGGTTGATTGGAACAAGCTTGGTTGAACTATGGCGATTGCATCAACATCATTAAAGCCGCTTCCATCATTACTTAATTGTATAGTATGCGTGCCTTGGTTTAGTTCTAAAGTGTTCAATTTAACCCAGAAAAGCCCACACCAATAATCAGCTTCAGGCTTGATTTCACCAACAAAATTGGAATCAACAAAAACCGAGAGTTTTCCTCTACCAGAAAGAAAGCCTATTCTTAGCCATATGTCATAAACTCCGTTCTGAGAAATTTCAAAAGGAATATCAATACTGTTGTTACCATATGTTGTCAATGTTTCCCCGCCCATAACAAAGGCGCCAACATTCTCCCAAGAAATTACTTGCGTCCAATACTTACTTGTGTCAAGGCTGCATACGCCGAAATCTGCAGCATTTATTATCTCCGCCTTATCCTTTAATTGCAACATTATGAGGTCTATGAAATTTGTATTAACAAATATCAATGACTCACTATTTTTTTGAAGCGTATTAAATTGGTCGACGCCAATCTTGTCGATGAAGAAAAGGACTGTTTGATTTAAATTAAAAGATTCCACATTGAGAAGGGATGGAAACACCTTAAATCCGCTGAGAACATTCGCATATTCATAGGTTCCAAAAAAGCGGGGTACATAATACGGGTTTTCTATTACCAGAGCCCCATTATCATTGTAAACAATATTATTTGAGAAACCTTCCAGGCTTAAGAGAAAATCTCTTACGTCTTGATCTAGATAGGCGGGTAAGACGATATATTTATAGTTGAAGGGTCCAATAAATTTCAGAAAATTACGAGTTTTTTGTTGTCCAATCATTCGAAACCTTAGATAATCCACGAAATTTCGAGCGTTTTCGTCCCATCCTCCATCTTGCATGGCTGGTTTGTTATGTATAAAGGAGCTTTCATAACCTATGTCATGTGCCCAGCCAATTTCTGTAATCATCCCTCCAGAGGCAAAGTCAAATCCATACGGGTTACCCAACCATCTTGCAGAATCCCGATTGACGCTTACAACTTTGAAATCTCCATTTTGCGCTCCGACCCATTGATATGGTTTTACATAGTTTTCTGGTATCGAGTAAACTTGTAAGCCTTCACGGAAGAAATACCACACGGAAAAAAATCCGTTTAGAAAAATCAAAATCAACAAAATTATGCTTGCATAATACAAAAATTTGTGAAGATAAACAAAGAAATTTCTTATAACCTTGAAGGCAAGTTCAGTTCTGCTTTTTCCTAGATATTTAGTTATTTTTTTATGGAATTGTGTAAAGGAATTATTGATTAGGCTGAACTTTTTCTCTTTAACATAGTTTGTTAATATATCCACAAGAGTAGCTGTGAAAAAAGCATGAGATAAACAAGCCATCATTACCCATCTGTTTGCGGCTCTGAAGACAGCGAAATGCGGAAGGTTAAACCATGCCCAAAGATATAAGTCGCCAAAAGGTGGATACGGTCCTTTTGCAACGAACATTGTAAAAAGCGCTGATACTAAAAAGAAGACGCTATATTTGTCTCCTCGAACAAGAATATTGGCGTAGACTATAAAAAAAGTGTTAATGACAAACTTTTGACTGGTAAATCTTGCAGGGAGATGCCGCTAACTACATCTACTGCTTTAAAGTATCCCCACCTTTCAACGGCTTGCAAGGTGAAAGCATCTGCCAAGTTTGTATAAACGCCGCCGTAGGTTTCTTCAACGTAATACTTGTAGCTTGGAAGGTAATATCGTGGCTTCACATTTAGGATTATAGGAATTAGCGTGAATGCAGCTAAAGCAAAACAAATAACCAATAATGGTGATGCTACTTTTAGGAGATTCTTAATCTGCGTTAAGATTTTGCTGCCTTTCGCTGGCGTCAACACATAGATTACAGCGAATATGGGGAAGGTTGAACCGTAAATTACGACACATTCTGGATGAAAAGCGGAAACAAAAATGCCCAACGCTAATCCAGTCAAGATAATGTTTTTCAAACTTTTTGTTTCAAAGGCTCTAAAAATAAGAAGAAAGACTATGGGTGCAAGTGCGTAACTGAAAAGTATGTCCCCATGGGCTTCTGTGTATTGGGAGAAAAGCCAAGGATTTAAGATATAAACGAAAGAGGCTGCAAGAGAGGCTATTGAATTTTTAGTAGACCAATAAGCTAACGTGTAACTTGAAAAGCCGGAAACAATGAATGTCAGGAAAAGGAAAATTTTGGCTGTAGCTATTGAGTCTCTAAGAATCCAATATAAAATCATTAGGAAAAAATCGTAACCATGAATTACCTCCACAAACCCGAAGGATTGTGGTCTCCAAATATAAAGCCATTTAAAATCGCTACCAAGAAGATACGTTCGTGAAACTATGCCAAGGGCATCTCCCCCAGCAGGCCACTTGTCTGTAAAGAGGAAAATTCGAAAAATTATGGTGCCTAAGGCTGTTATTATGCAAAAGTCAAGTAATATTCGAATTTTTTGATTGTTTCCAATTTTTGTTAAGAAAACTTGCCAATAGGTTAATAACCGCTTCATCGCTCATTCACCCAAAATTTTGTTAGCATTTTGGAGAGAAAGTAGGCAGAGGCGCCAGCGAAATATGCAAAATATTCTACCAGTTTTAGAAGGCATAAGCCTGTAAAATGGATGGGGTGTTTTCGTAATAGTGAAATATGCTTAAAGAAATGAATTGGTGATGAAGTTTTGAAGGCTAGACTGGGCTCTTTTCTTATGTAAGCGGGAAGCTTTTTCCCGTAATAATAAACCTTTTTAACAAGTTGTTTTAGTGAAAGATTTTCTTCATGATGCCTAATTATGGCATTGCATCGTTCTATTAAAAATCCAGCCTTATAAACGCGTTGTGTGAGTTCAAAGTCTTCTCCAGTAACAAGATTATCATCATATCCGCCTATAAATTGGAAAACCTCTTTTTTGAAGAATCTGGGGGCTTCACCGTAAAATTCTTTTAGTCGCATTCTTTTCTCCAATTTCCTACACTCAACAAAGAAACCATCCCCGAAAGTTTCTTCAGGAATTATCACGGCGTCTGCCTTTTTGTAAATACAAAGGGCGACGCATTCCATGATGACGTTTGGCGTTAACTCCATATCAGAGTCTACGAAAAACAGGAAGCGTCCTTTGGCTTGTTTTGCTCCAAAATTTCGAGCATAACTCCTTTCTTCTGCTAGGAGAAATGTTTTGTCAGCAAATTGTTCAGCGATTTTTCGTGTTTCATCCTTGCTGTCGGCGTCCACAACGATTACTTCAATTTTCTTATAGTTTTGATTTTTAATTGATTTGAGGCAGCGTGCTAAGGTTTTGCCAGAATTAAAAGTAGGAATGATAACAGAAACGAGCGCATCAAATTCAATAGAAGTTTGGAACTTCATTTTCTCCCCTTTTTGGCGAAATCAATCTCAACATGCCGTTAAAAATTCCAATAGAGTAGGCAATGTACTCAATCAACTTTATTATGGCAAGACCCATAAGATGGATCGGTTTCTTTATGAGGTGTTTAAAGTTCCAAGCAAAGCGGGTGGGACAGTAACCACGTAATACTAAGGCTGGTTCCTTTGAAAAAAATAAGGGCAAACTTTTCCCATAATAGTGTGCCTTCAAAACAATATTTTTCAATGAAAGTTTTCCTTCCAGATGCCTTATTGGTCGGGTTATCATCCCAATACGATAGCCTTGCCTTTCATATCTCCGCGCTAAGTCAAAATCTTCACCGCAAATTAATCTTTCATCAAAGCCTCCTTCTTTAAGAAAGGCGGTTTTTCTGAAAAATCGTGGCATTAAGAAATAGTTTGGGTCATAAGAATATAGTTCAACTTCCAATTTTCTGCATTCTGCCAGAAATCCAATGGCAACTGTGGTTAATGGGACAACAGCCGCATCGAAGTTTTTCTCTTCGCATAATTTTACACATTCTTCAACAACATTGGAGCTAAGCTCCATGTCTGAGTCTAGGAATAATAGATATTTTCCTTGGGCATTTTTGGCTCCTAGATTCTTGGCTACACTTCTTTCTTGAGTTACATAAAGTATTTTAGCTTTGAATTTCTTAGCTATTTGTACGGTTTCGTCTGTGCTGTGGCGGTCAACAACGATGGTTTCTATTCTTTTGTAAGTTTGTTCTTTTATCGACTGGAGACATTGGCGAAGGGTTCTTTTTGAGTTGTATGTGGGTATTATGATGGAAACAAGTGGATGTGTTTTTTGGTTTTTCAATGAAATGCCCTTAGTAGGCTTTGCAGAAATTTTGTTTATGAATCTTCTTTCAAAAATTGAATAATGTTCAGTTTCAGAATTCGAATATTACTTTCTAAAAAACTTAAACCTTTCAGGGGCTTTGCCCTTCTCGCCAAAAGTATAAACTTCATGAAGTTCAAATTTTGCTCCGCACTCCTTGCACTGAACATAGCCAATGTCGCGTTTTATCCCAAGCCAAAAACCCAGTGTAGACTTGCATTTGGGACATATTTTGAAGTGGCTGAATGCTTCTTCAATCTCTTGAAGCTTCAACAGTTCTCCAATCTCCATAAAATAAGATATTTTCTAAAAACTTAATGATTTCGGTAAAGTTCATTGTTGTGCAGCAAAACCAATAGAGCTATTAATCAAGAATTAGCCTTCAATGATGAATGAGTATGATGGTGAAGTTGTTTACTGTCGGCGCGTTAATGACAAACTGTTACATTGTAAGCTGCGAACACACAAGAGAAGCAATAATCATAGATCCAGGTTTCGACAATAATCGTGATGCTGAAAAAATTTTCAAGTACGTTAATGATGAATCTTTAACTTTGAAGTTTGTTTTAAATACTCATGGGCATCCAGATCACACATGTGGAAACGGAATTGTTAAAGAAAAATTTAATGTGCCCATTTTAATTCACGAGTTTGATGCTCCTATGCTTGGTGAAAGAGGCAAGATATTTGCTGATTTTCTTGGTTTTAGAAGTTTTTCGCCGAAACCAGACATAATGCTTCGTGACGGGACTCTTGTCAAATTTGGAAAAATAACTTTAAAGGTTATGCATACGCCTGGTCATAGTCATGGAGGAATAGCGCTTATTGGTGATAAGGAGATTTTTACTGGCGATACATTGTTTTGGGGTTCTATTGGAAGAACAGATTTTCCAGAAAGTTCCGAACAAGATATGATGGCATCTTTAAAGAAATTGGCGGCTTTGCCCGACCATTTTGTTGTTTATCCTGGACATGGACCTACAACAACTATTGGCGAAGAGAAACGTAACAATCCCTTTTTGAAAGGGTTATAATGCTTCTTTAAAAAGGTCTTCTTCCCTTGAAATCTGGAGCTCACTCGCACTGCAGTTTTCACAGAATTGCACGACATTATTTAATCCTTTAAAGATAACCACTGGTGTTGCCTCATCCGCTTGTCCCATGAGGAGTTCTGCTGCTGCAGCAATTTCATCGGCGACTGCAACGTTTTTGACTTTTAAGATTTGTCCGAAAAGGTCCTTTTTTCCACGGTAATCCTTAAAGGGCTTTATGCCCGCCAAGCCTATGGCAAAGTTTACTTGGCCCCTTTTGAAGGGGCGACTATAAGTGTCGCATATTATTACGGCAACAGTTTTTCCCGTAAGTCTTTTAATTTCTTTGCGGCATTTTTGTGCTGATTCGTCTGGGTTTTGGGGGAGCAATGCAAAGTTTTCTGCGCCTTCCACGTTTGATTTGTCTATTCCAGCGTTTATGCACACTAAACCGCGTTTATCCTCCACTAATAAAACTTCATGGGAAGCCTTCACTATTCTCTTTGTTTCTTTAAGAACAAGTTCAACAAATTTCGGTCCTTTACCTGTTATCTTTGCAATTTCTTTGGCTTTCTCTGAAGGGATAATATCCCTTAATTTGACAACTCTCTTTTCGGCTTTGGAGAAAATTTTTTGAGCAGCAACTACTATGTCGCCATTTTCAATTTTTAAGCCATTTTTTCTAACAGTTTCCACGATTATTTTTGCTATATTATCCCCGGGTTTTATCAGAGGAAAATTGTTTAGTGCGAAGGCTGTGAAACTCTTCAAATGTTCTCCTCCTTTTGTTTATGGTTATTATCTTAAGGCATTAAATCTCTTGCTAAGGAAGCTTATTACATATTTTGAAGTTTTATTCAAAATTCATAATGCTTAAACTGTTAGTGCCATAGCGATACTTGATTAACTGAGAGATGAAAAACATGAAGAAACAGCTTAGGTTATACTTTATTCTGTTAACTTTGATTTTTAGCATTTTCAGTTTTGCAAATATAATATTATTTCCTTCCGTAAGGGCAACTTATGTTGAAGGCTACATTACGCTAGACACCACATGGACGCTTGTCGACAGCCCATTCATAATCTCAAACGAAACCGTTGTCTGTTCTAACGCAACTTTAACCATTGAACCAGGGGTTGAAGTGCGTTTTGGAGGATTTTTTAACATAACAGTAGAAGGGAGACTCATTGCAGAGGGCACAAAGAGTAAAGCGATAAGGTTTACTTCAAACGAGATTCAACCTAAAACTGGCAAATGGGGAACGCTTTGGTTTAATTCTGTAGAGGAATCTTCATTGTTTAATTGCATTGTAGAATATGGACTGAATGGAATAATCATAGAAAATGGGCATGTAAACATTCAAAAAAGCATTATTAGATATAATTCTGAAAATGGAGTTACAATTTTGGGTGGTTACGTTAACATTGAGAATTGTGAAGTGTTAAACAACACTCTTGGTGGAATATTTGTAAGTGGCGGCAGCCAAGTTAGCGTGTATAATAACCTCATAAGCGGAAATGGAGACAGCATAATTTTGGATGGAGTTTTGACATCTGTAAACATAACCCGAAACGAAATATCCTTTAATCAACATAGCGGAATACTCTGCGAAGCGGAAACTTACGGCAACACCATTATTGTAAATAACACGATTTTCCAAAACTCTTACGGCTTCTGCGTGTCAAGCGATGCTGTTACTAACATTACAAGAAATTACATTTTGAACAACGATGTTGGAATCATGTATGAGAGTGGAACGGGGCACATAGCCCACTTTAACGATATAATTGGCAACGAATTAGGTATGGACGTTTCCTCTGGGGCCTCTGTTGATGCAACATACAATTATTGGGGCAGCGAAAGCGGACCTTATCATTCAACATTAAACCCGCATGGAAAAGGAAATCCAGTTGGCGGTGATGGGGTTAATCTTGACTTTATCTTCTTCTTAACACACCCCATGGATTATAATAATGCTCCTCCAACGGCACTTCTTTGGACAGATAAAGTTTTGGTTGCGCCAAATCAACCAATCACTTTTGTAGGTGCTGACTCCTACGATGATGGAAGAGTCGACTATTACCTTTTTGATTTTGGTGATGAAAACAGCAGCGGTTGGACAACATTATCACTTTTCACCCATAGCTATCCTGAAGGAATCTACAATGCCAGCTTAAAGGTTAGAGATGATTTCAACACTACGAGCGAAGTCGCTTTTGCAGAAATAAATGTTATAGACCTACCATCTTTAGATGTATCCATCATGCTTAGCAATTATACTATAGAGTACAATGAAGAAGTTTTGATTACTGTTTATGTATCATATGAGGGGAGTGCAGTAGAATACGCAAATGTTACGTTGTTCTCTGTAAAAGGTGGAATTTTCACACCGTATTCTGGGTTAACAAATTCCTCAGGCTACTTTACTGCTATATTTAAAGCGCCAAATGCCACTGAAGTAACAGATGTAAGAATCATCGCAAGAGCCTCGAAATCCCTCTATACAGACGGTTCAGTTTACGATTATTTGAGAGTGCTTCCACCACTTACAGTTCAAGTAAACGCGGAACCGCCAATAGTTAAATCTGAAGAAATGACAACTGTGACTGTTCAAGTGTTAGATAGTTTTGAAATGCCCGTTACCAATGTTTCACTTGTGCTATCTTCTGAGAATGGCGACCTTTCGGCTACAACAGGCATTACGGATTCAAATGGTATAGCGATGTTCAATTTCACAGCTTTTCAAACTTTAACCGAAATAAACGCCACTGTTTCTGTTATAGCCACAAAAACTGGTTATGGAAAAGGACAAAGCTTATGCATAATCCCCATAGAGCCCAAAGTGCTTTTTGTTGAAGTTATAGCTGAACCAGCCACCATCATTTCTGAAGAGTCATCCCTTATAACTACTCACGTAACCTGTGATTCGATTTCAATTTCAGATGTTGCAGTTACAATTTCCTCCGATGTGGGTGGAAACTTTTCCTCAACGTCTGAAACTACGGATTCAAACGGCAATGCCGCTTTTCTTTTCACAGCGCCTCAAACAACAGTAAGGGATGGGCTTAATGCCACTATAACTGTAAGCGCAGCTAAAAGCGGATACGTTAATGGAGAAGGATATGCACTGATAACTATCCTACCGAAAATACTTTCTGTTCAAATTTTTGCAGAGCCTAATGCTACCGTTTCTGAAGGAAAAGTGAATGTAACAGTTCATGTGACATGTGAAGGAAGCCCCATTACAGAAGCAAATATAACATTAACGTCTGAAAGTGGTGGAATTTTTGTTCCAACTTTTGCTTTAAGTGATGATGATGGAAATGCAACATTTACTTTCACGGCGCCTCCAGTGGATGTAGCATGCAATCTAACGCTTTTAGCGAAAGCAACCAAGGAGGGATACGTTGATGGAGAAGATTGGCTTAACATAACGGTTAATCCGGGAATAATCGACGTGGAAATCACAGTTAAGTCAACAATTGCCCCAGAAGAATCCACCACCATAAGTGTGCATGTTACTTGCAACCAAGCTCCTGTTTTCAATGCATCAGTTAGCATCTCATGTACTGATGGAGCTATTCCCATAATGACAAATTGGACTGATGTTGATGGCTATTGCACCTTTGTTTACATTGCTCCTCAAACAACAACATCCATTTCTGTTAACATCATAGCCAACGCCACTAAATACGGATATGCGAGCGAAGAAAAGCAAATTTCAATAATTGTTAGTCCAGAAGCAAAGCCCAGTGAAGGTTTGCCTTGGACGACGATACTTCTGATCATCCTTATTCCAGTGATTATTGCTGTGGTGATTGTTGTTCTCGTTAAGTCGAAGATCATTGAGGTTTCTGCGGGTGAGGAAGAAAGCTAGGAGTAAAGTCTCGTGAGACGTAATATTTAATAGACCGTACATAATATATTAATTGATTAGGAGAAAACGCAATGGCACGACTGAAGCTTAAAGAAACGTTAACAAAACTTAAAAGAGTAAGAATTAAACTTAACATTAAGCGAAAGCCACAAGTGGTTATTCCTCCGCCGCCACCAAAGCCCATACCAAGGGGATTTAAAGTTGTTGAGAAGTACCCACTCTATGAGCCTTTTGCTCATGTTGCCATAGTGCAATATCCAAAAACTGGCGAGTACAAATACATCTTGGATGAGCTGCAGCTTGACCCCCTTGAAAGAAGCGTTTACAACCGCATATTAGAAATTTTATTGGCAGAAATAGAATCTCCAAAAGAGGAAATCCTTGACCCAAGAAAATTCTTCGCAGAAGAAGCCAAAAAAATCGTTGACAAATACCGTATAAGCTTAGGATGGTTACCTGACGTTTCATGGTACAAAATTCTCTATCACGCCGAAAGAGACCTCGTGGGTTTTGGCAAAATTGATCCCTTAATGCGGGATCCAAACATTGAAGACATTTCATGCGATGGAGTTAACAAACCAGTTTATGTCTGGCACAGAAACTATGAAAGCATTGAAACAAATTTGGAATTTGAAAACGATGAAGAACTTGACAATATGGTCGTTAAGCTTGTGCACATGGCTGGAAAACATGTGAGTTCAGCTTTCCCCATAGTGGACGCTTCACTGCCTGGCAAGCATAGACTTGCGGTATGTTATAGACGTGAGGTTACACCTTTTGGAACTGCCTTCACCATTAGGAAATTTAGGGAAGACCCCTATTCAATAATTGACTTAATAAATTTGGGCACTTTCTCGGAGGAAATGGCAGCCTACTTCTGGCTTTGCCTCGAAAATAGGGCTTCAATTATGGTTTTGGGTGGAACGGCTGCTGGAAAAACAACAGCCCTAAACGCTTTAGCTTGCTTGATTAAGCCTGGAAGCAAAATAGTAACAATAGAAGAAACGGCAGAGCTTAACCTACCCCATGAAAACTGGGTTTCGCTTATTGCCAGACAAAGCTATGGCTTAGGCGGAAGCAGCGTCGGCGAAGTAACCCTCTTTGACTTGGTGAAAACTTCAATGAGGCATAGACCAGACATACTGATTGTGGGCGAGGTGAGAGGTCAAGAAGCCTATGTGCTCTTCCAAGCTTTAGCTACAGGACACGGAGGCATGTGCACAATGCACGCTGAAAACTTGGATTCGGCGGTTAAGCGTTTAACATCCAAGCCCATGGACATTTCGCCCGCCTACATTCCCTTGATGAACATTGTATTGTCAATTCAGAGGGTTCATTTAGTAAAAGGTGCTGAGAAGAAAGCATATAGGCGTGTAATTAATGTCAACGAAATCGCAGATTACGAAGACTACAGATGCGCTTTCAAGTGGCACCCCACAAAAGACACCCATATACCCGCCTTCGATAAAAGTTTGATGTTGTCGCAAATTTCTGAACGCATAGGCGCAACCAAAAAGGAACTGATTGAAGAGATAGAGAGGCGCAAGGAAATTCTCCATTGGATGCGTGAACGCAACATTAGAAGCTACAAAGATGTAGCCGCCATCATTGCAGAATATTACGCTAGACCAAAACAGATTTATGAAAAAGTTGTTGCTGGGGAGGAGGTAAAAGCGATTGCCGTTTCTAGAAACCCTTGAAGCTTGGTCCTTTCGCATTTTCGGTAAAGCAGCACCCTCCTTTCTAAAACATGTCATCGAGTTTAAGGAATATCTTGAAAGGGCAAAAATCAAGATTTATCCCCAAACCTATGTTTCCCTAATGTTTTTCATCGCAATCTTGACGCTTCCAATCTCAATAATATCAATAGCCATTCTCTATCTTTACGGTTTCATTCCAATAATCTTCCTTGTACCCCTTCCATTTTATGTGATGATAGGTTTCCTTCTTATACCAATCTCGAGGGCTGGTGAAAGAGCAAGCAATCTTGAAAGGGAAATGCCATTCGCAGCCGCTTACATCAGCGTCATGGCTTCAGGCGGCATAGCACCATACACAAGTTTTAAACGACTTGCAGAAGTCGAACTAATGCCCGCTATGAGAAGCGAGGCAAGGGAAATAATAAAAGATGTGGAAATTTTCGGTATAGCCCCTCTTTCAGCCATAGAGAATGCGGCAAAGAAAAATCCCCTCGACATTTTCAAAGATTTCCTTTCCGGCTATGCCTCAACAGTAATTATAGGCGGCGACATTGGACATTTTCTAGAAAGAAAAGCTGAAGACATTTTCAAAACGAGAGCCTTGCGTGTTAAGGCTGCAGCTGAAAGGCTTGGAATGCTACTAGAAACTTTCATAATCGTGATGGTTCTGATGTCCCTATGCTTCTACATACTATTCAGCGTAGAATCCATCTACAGCGTTGGAATATCCATGTATTCAGGCATAATCTTATACACATATCTATTCACGCCTATGCTTTCTTTCATGTTCATCTATTTGGCTCATAGCATGCAACCCAAAACTCCGGTGGTGGAGATGCGTCCCTACAAGGTTTTCGGAGTTTGCAGCATCATAGCCATAATATTGTTTATGTTATTGACAAACTTTATGGGTTTCATAGAAGTGCCCTTTTTCAGCAACTTCCAAACCATTATCGATTTGCCCGTTGCCATCGCCATATCTCTATTCGTTGCCACAGCGCCAGCAGCCGTTGTCAACAGCAGACTTTCAAAAAAGAAGGCAAGCATCGAACAAGGCATTAACAGTTTCCTCAGAGATTTAACAGAAGTCAGAAAGACAGGCTTATCCCCAGAAAAGTGTGTTGAAAGCCTTGCCAACAGAGATTATGGCGAATTCAGCAAGGAACTGCGAAAAATAAGCTCTGAAATCTCTTGGGGAGTCCCTGTAAGAAAGGTTATAATGGATTTTGTCAAGCGAATGCGAAGCTGGATGGCTCAAATTGTCATGTTTCTGCTCGTTGAAACAATAGACGTAGGCGGCGGAACAATTGCCATGATAGAATCCCTTGCAAGATTTAACAATTTAACGCAAGAGGTTGAAAAAGAAAAGAAGATGGCAGTCCGCCCATACATACTAATGCCCTATTTTGCTGCAATTCTCCTTGTGGCAACAACAACAATGATGATAGGTTTCACATCAGGCACTCTTGGGGTGGCTGAAACCGGCCAGAAAAAGGACTTAACTCCATTAATAATGACGTTTACGACTTCATGTATTTTCCACAGCTATTTAATTGGTATTGTGGCTGGCAAAATCAGCGAGGAATCTGTTGCTGCAGGCTTTAAGCATGCTGCTGTTCTGGTGATAATCGCTGTTTTGGCAGCGAAGTTGGTGCCCATGTTTATAAGTTTTGGTTAGGAGGGGAAAACGATTAAGGAAACCGTAAGATTCGGGTTGAGAAAGGATGAAAGAGGGGTTAGTCCAGCAATTTCTACTGTTATATTAACAAGTGCTGTAGTTGTACTTCTTCTTGTGGCTGTTGTTTTTGCGAATAATTTTTTGATTGCGAGGATGGCTGAAAACGAGTTTAGCGCTGTAAAACAGTTTATGCAGACGGTTGGGCTTCAAATTGATGATGTGGCTTGGATTATTGGGCGTACGCAGACGGTTCGTTATGCGAGTAAGTATGGACAGGTTAATTTTGAAAGTGCAGCTTTGAATTATACGGTTTATGTGAATGGAACTGTTTACTTTACAAGTAATGTTACTGGAATTCTTTTGTTTAACATGCCTATAAGCAAATATTCCATTGGAAATAACTATTATGAAAGCATCTTTCCATCCAACAGGTCTTTCATTCAAGTTGGATCTTCGGCGCCTGTAAGCTCTATTTATGTTATTGAAAAGTTGCCTATGGATGATGGCAATTACATAAGGGTTGTGGTAGTTCCTATAATTAGGGTTTTGAATTCGACGATATCTGCTGGTGGAGAAGTGAAGAATTATTTTAAGTTTTATTTGCCCATTCTCTCTTCTGGAAGCCATCCTCGTCTTTCTCAGTCTGTAACGCTTACGGGAAGGAATGTTTCAGTTAAAACTATAGCTGGTGTTAGTTCAGTTAAGATATGTGTTTCTTTTCCCAAGAGCAGTTTAGGCTTTGGTGAGGACTTTTTCAATTTTGATGAGATGGAAGAGACATTGAGTGTTCCAAGCGGCTCCATTATCGAGTTTTACACTAGTGAGGTGGTTGTTTCTTTAGGGTTGCATGCTTAGGAGGGGTAGTGGATGCCGCATGTAACTATTGAGTATGTGATTATGGTTCCAGTTTTGATTTTGCAGATTTTCCTCTTTCCTCTGACAGCCAGTTGGCTTATGAACATTTGGGTTGATTCTCGTAGGACTCTTGCTCTTCAGGAGGCTGCAAGCCATATTGGAAGTAGTATCCAGCAAGTGTATTTTGCCTTAAACCATGATTCCATATCTGCTGGAACTGTAACGCAGAAGGTGGATGTTCCACCCTTTATAGAAAATTACCCATATATTGGAAATGCAACTTTAAAGACCGTTTTAGACCCTGCTTTGAATTCAAGCAAAGTTTTAGAGATAACGCTTAAGCTGAGAACTGTTGGAACTACGGTGACAACTTCGGTTATTTTGGGTCAAAATGTTACGTGGAGAGAATCCACTTTCGTTAGCAATTCTACAAACGCTTGCATAATGGTTGAAAAGTTCGCGAATGGAACCATATGCCTTTCTTTTGGAGGTTAAGCTGAAATGGCTGGCTCAACAATAGACCATCTTGTTTCCGTCACAGTTTTTCTGGGAGCTATGCTGCTTTTCATAAGCCTTTTCAACCAGACAATCCAAACAGCCCTTATATATCAACGGCACCGATATCTTGCAACAAAATGCAGCGACCTCCTCGACAACATGCTCCTAAATCCCGGCATTCCAGAGTACTGGGGTAAAAGCAATTGTACTCCTTATGGTTTTGGATTGCAAGACCCAGAATTCACCCAATATAGGCTTAGTCCGTTTTCTTTAATGAGGCTTCTTTCTTCTGCTGGCGATAGAGTATTTTATGAGAAGACGGGAAAATGGTATAGTAATGTGTCATGGGGTTTTGGCGGTGGATATCTTCTTTTGCAAGAAAGTGAATGCATCAACTATTCTACAGCATCTAAACTTTTAGGAATAAATGGAACTTATGGATTTCAACTAACAATAACTCCAATTTTAACAATAAACATCAGGGAAACACAACTTAATCCATTAAAATTAGAAGTTCAAGTTTTAGGTCCAGGTTCTCCGCTCACTAATGCATTTCTTGATTATTTGATGTTCTGGACAAGTGGACCGAATGTTGGCGGATGTATAAGAGGTAATACTACAACCAATTCCGTAGGTTTGGCTTCTTTGACTTTTTCAGGGATAAATGTTAATAATAATCAGACAGCCTACACTTTTATCGTTAAGGCTTATTTGGGCGGACTTTATGGTGTTGGCTATTTATCCCGTGAGATTACAACAAAGGCTGGAAACATAATACCATTCATTGAAAGTTATGAAGATGGGATAATTTTACTTGCTCATAAATGGGGCAAAAACGACCCGGGAGAAGAATGCCAA
>JARYMR010000023.1 GCA_029907045.1 Candidatus Bathyarchaeota archaeon | reverse complement strand
TATCATCCATTTCCTTGATAAGCGCTTCAAGTTTCCTTACGTTGGTGTAGTAAGCCCACTGCATAGTGTTTCCAAGCCAACAACTGGCATCCCTTTCCAGATCAGCCCAAGAAACTGTTCCGCCAAGTTCAGGAACATCAATTTCCCCCACAGGTTGATATTTTTCCACAACTTCTGAAGGCATAGCCATGTGCAGATGCCACCATTTCAAAATTTCATACGGCAAATGCTTTAAGAAGTCATGTATGCCTGTTTCTGGCCAGTGGTGTTCGCCGAAGGTTTCGTAGTCTGGGAAAATGTTGATGCATTGTCCTGGGGTTGCTGCTAGCCAGCTTGCGTATTTGTCTGCTGTTAGTGGCCATTCACTCCACCATCTTGCTGAGAATCTGAATCCTATGTCGTCGGTTAGCTTGTAATTTCGCAGTAATACTTTGATTTTTGTGCATCCTTTCGGAGTGTAAAGATAGTTGGGTGATTTTTCGTGTAAAATTCTTTCAGCGCCTTCTGTATAGATTCCTTTAAATCCCATTTTTTCTATAGTTCTTGCAACGGCATTGTTGTAAAGTAACTCAGTGTTTTCAAAAACTTTAGGCGTAAACCCAAGAAGGTCTTTTGTTATTTGTTGATGCATTTCCACCTGTTGGATGAATTCTTCCTTTTCTGGATAGAGACTTGCCAGCGAGTGATAATAAGTTTGGCATAGAAATTCCACACAACCCGTTTCGGCGAGTTGTTTGAAAGATTCCAAAAGGTCTTTGTTAAACATTTCGCACTGCTCCAAAAATATTCCTGAAAGGCTGAAGGAAACTTTTACCCGTTTTTTCTCCCTTTTGTGTTTTTCAATTAGGTCGAGCAGTATTTGGTTTGATGGGAAATAGCATTTTTTGCATGCTCTTTCAAAAACGTCTCTGTTCACGGGAAGGTCAAAATAGTAATCAAAGAGCTCTTTCTTTTTTAGGTGTTTGAAAATTTTGTTTTCCCAAAAGAAGTTTCTCTTTAATCTGTGAGGCTGATGAACCTCGAATACTAATACAATGTCTGTCAAATGTTTGGGACCCCTCTGTTCTCTTTATTATCTTTAGTTTATTTCTAATTTGCTATATGAAAAATTAGCAATGGAAAGTTTAGGTCAGATTCGAATTTTGAATTCATAATCTATTTATCCGTTACATCAACTCTTTAAAAGCAAAGGTGAACCGCGTGTCCATAGAAAAAATTAGTATAGAAAGTCGTCACGAACTGGAGCAAATGATAACGAACGAGATAAACCAAATAGAAAAAGGTTTAACGGTGATTTGCAGCAACGTTCCAATAAACGAAAAGGCATCCTTAGACATTTTATGCCATGACAACAATGGACAACTCGTTATTCTTCAGTTGGACGTGAAGGAAGATGACATTATGCTGTTGCATGGAATACAAAGCTTAGACTACGTTGACAAGTTTAAGTCATTTCTGAAAGCCACTTATAACAAACACAAGATTGATGACAAGGAAAAACCAAGACTGATTTTGATTGCGCCAAGCTTTTCTGATGCAGTGCGTCGTGCAGTTGAAGGCATGAAAGGAATACGCATCGACTTGTACGAGTGGGAATACTTAAAACTCGGAGATCATAAAGGCCTTCGCCTCCAACCCATTTTTACATGTAAGCCTATTGAAAAACCAAAGGAAGAAAAACCAAAGGAAGAAAAACCAGCGGAGAAAAAGCGTGAAGTAAAACCTTTGAAGAAAAAGGAGCATGAAGCTGAACCAAGCGAAAAGAAGGAGGAACCAGAACCGCCAAAACCCCCATTGGAACCGCCTATAGAAGAGTTTCCACCACCTTCACCACCAGAAAAACCAAAAGAAGAACCTTTCACGCCACACAAGGAAGAGCCAAAAAGGAAGCTAAAACTATTCTAAAACTGCAACAACATCCCCAAATCTTATTTGCTCTTTTAAATTCTCATATAGAATATTACTGGTGATTTTTTGAGAATCGGTTTTTTTGTCTGGGAATACCCGCCAGCGCTTGTTGGTGGTCTAGGCACTTATGCAGAATATATAACTCGAGAATTTGTTTCCATGGGAAACGATGTAACCGTATTTACGCTTAACCCTGGAAACTTGAAAACGAGGGAAATAATCAAGGGCGTTGAAGTTCACAGACCCTTAATTGCAGATGCAAGCAACGTTTTCCCCATGTTCGTCATCGACGACTTAAAAAAGTGGGGGACAAACATTCGACTCTTCAATGACATTTTCATTTACAACATATTAAGTGCAACAAAATTCATAAACAGCATGCTCAAAAAAGAAGGATGCAACTACGACGTAGTTTGTGTACACGATTGGCTTAGCAGCATAGCGGGCATTATAATAAAAAATGAGACAAAAGTTCCCATAGTATTTCATGTTCACAGCACAGAATGGGGCAGAAGCGGAGGAACAGGCTCTGAAGTTGTCTCCTATCTTGAGTGGGCAACAGCCCAACGAGCTGACAAAATAATAACGGTAAGCCACGCCATGCAAGAAGACCTTGTGAGGCATGGATGGCCCAAATCAAAAATAAGCGTTGTCTGGAACGGAGTTGACCCTGCGCGTTATAATCCGAAAAACTGTAAACCTGAAGAAGTGGAAGCCGTTCGGAATAGGTATGGCATTAAACCCGACGAGAAAATGCTACTTTTCCTTGGAAGGCTGACTTGGGTTAAGGGAGTTGGAAATCTAATTCAAGCTATGCCCATGGTTTTGGAGGAACATCCCAAAGCTAAACTTGTGGTTTTGGGAAAAGGTGAACAGCAAAACGACATAATTGAAACTGCAAATAGGCTTGGAATAAGCAACAAAATTGCCTACAGATTCGACTTCGTGCCAGAAAAAGAACGCATATTACACTATGCAGCAGCTGACGTTTGCATCTTCCCATCCACATACGAGCCTTTCGGAATAGTGAGTTTAGAAGCCATGGCCATGGCTAAACCATTAGTTGTAGGAGCCCAAGGCGTTGTCGGCTTTAGAGAACAAGTTATCTCATGTGGACCAGACCAAAACGGCGTTCACGTAAACGGCGGAAACACCGCAGATATTGCATGGGGGATCAAAGAGGTTTTATGTGATCCTGAAAGGGCTAAAAAATGGGGAGAAAACGGTAGAAAACGGGTGTTGCAATACTTTACATGGAAAAAAGTTGCAGAACAAACTTTGCAAATATATGATATCCTCCAACATCCGCAAGAGGAAGGAGAACACAAAGTAGTAGATTTAATGGAAGAACTAACAAAAATATAAAAAAGAGAAAGTTTTAGGCTTTTCTGGCTGCAGCCTTTTCTAGGGCTACAACGCCTGGCAACTTTTTACCCATTAGAAACTCTATTAGTGCGCCACCTGCGGTGCTAACATAGGAAATCTTGTTTGACAACCCAAGTTTTTCTATGGCAGAGATGGTGTGGCCTCCTCCAGCAAGCGAGAAAGCTTTTGATTTGGCTATTTCTTCAAAAACCCTTTTCGTTCCGTAGATGAATTCGCTGTTTTCAAAAACTCCCATGGGTCCGCTGACAACGATGGATTTTGCAGCTTTTATTATGGTGGCGTAATCCTCAACAGTTTTTGCTCCTATATCAAAGATTTGATAGTTGACTGGCAGTTCACTGGTGGAAACTTCTTTCCTTTTTCCATCAACTTCCACAGCCACATCCTTCGGAGTTTTAATTTTGTCCGGATATTTATGCATCAGCTCTTTTATTCCAGGCACTAAACCCATGAGCGCTTTCTTTTCCAAGAATTCCATGTTGGGTTTGCCAAGGTTTATGCCCTTTGCTGCTAGGAAGACATGTCCAACAACGCCGCCTGTTAAGACGTAATCCGCTATTTTGTTGTTTAATACGTACCTTGATATTTCCAGTGAGTCATCAGCCTTTGCTCCTCCTAGAATGAATACGCATGGTTTTTCTGGGTTCTCCAAGACTTTACTTAGAGATTTGAGTTCTCTTTCCATTATGCGTCCTGCAACGCTTGGCAAAACAGCTGCAAAGCCTATTATTGAAACGTGGGCTCTGTGGGCGGCTGCAAAAGCATCATTTACAAATAGTTGGGCTAGTGGAGCCAAATTTTTGACAAAATCTGTTTTTGCATGTTCTTCGGGTGTTCCTTCTTTTGTTTCGTTTGCGTATGTTCTAACGTTTTCTAAAACGAGGATTTCGCCGTTCTTCAAATTTTTTATTTCATTTTTGGCTTTCTCGCCGAAAACATCATCCACATATTTTACTGGTTTTCCCAAAATTTTGCCGAGAATTTCCGCATGCTGTTTTAATGGTATAAAGTCTGGGTCGCCCTTTCGTCCTTGATGCGCCAAAACCACGACTTTTGCGCCTTTATTTGCCAACTCTTTTATTGTTGTTTCGCCATGAGCTCGAATTCTCACGTCTTCCAAGATTTTTTTGGTTTCTGGATCCACTGCGGAGTTAAAGTCCACTCGTACAAGAACGACTTTACCTTTCACTTCCACGTCATCCAATGTGAAAAACTTTACCATTCTTCCACCTCGTTAAAAAAGAAAATGAGGGAGGTTGAAGGCTAGAATCCAGCCTTTCCACCGATTAGCTCTATCAGTTCAACCATTCGGCAGGAGAAGCCCCATTCATTGTCATACCATGCAAGCACCTTAACGAGGTTTCCAGCAACAACCATTGTTGAAAGTCCGTCAACGACAGCGGAATATGATGTGTGGTTTATGTCTGTCGAGACTATTGGTTCTTCAGTATATTCCATTATGCCCTTTAATGGTCCTTCAGCTGCCTTCTTAAATGCTGCATTCACTTCTTCTTTAGTTACGTTTTTCTCTAATACTGCTGTCAAATCCACTATTGAAACGTTTGGAACCGGAACACGCAAGGCTATTCCGTCGATTTTTCCTTTAAGTTCTGGGAAAACTAGGGCTGAGGCTCTGGCTGCGCCTGTTGTTGTGGGTATTATGTTTATTGCTCCAGCTCTTGCTCGGCGGAGGTCTCTGTGTACTAGGTCTTGTATTCTTTGGTCGTTTGTGTAGGCGTGGGCTGTTGTCATGAGTCCAGCTTTTACTCCGAAGTTTTCATGTAACACTTTGACGCATGGCACTACACAGTTTGTGGTGCATGAAGCGTTTGAGAGTATGTTGTGTTTTTTATGGTCGTATTGGTCTTGGTTCACGCCGAGAACTATTGTTATGTCTGGGTTTTCAGCTGGGGCTGATATCAAAACTTTTTTGGCTCCTGCTTGCAAGTGTTTGGCTGCGTCTTCTCTTTTTGTAAACAATCCTGTGGATTCAACAGCCAAATAAACGTCCAAGTCTTTCCATGGCAGCATTGCTGGGTCTTTTTGCATCAAAACTTTAAGCTCTTTTCCGTTTACGATTAGGCTGTTATCCTTAACTTGAACATCAGCGTTGAATTTTCCATGCACTGAATCATATTTTAAAAGGTGGGCTAGCGTTTTTGCGTCAGTTATGTCGTTTATGGCTACAAAGTCTATGTTGGCGTTTCTTTCTATTGCGGCTCTGTACAAAAGGCGTCCAATTCTGCCGAATCCGTTTATGGCTACTCTTATTGCCATTTATTTTTCACCTACTCTCCAATTTTGAATTATCTAATCGAAGTTTTCCCCTAATTAATTTTCCGACTGCTTTTTTAGAGGAAGTATGAATTAGGTTTAGCGTAGCTTCATCAGAACCATTTCTGCAGCCAAAACCATTGGTTCCCAAGTTTCACAAAGCGGCGGCGCATAAGCAGTGTCTGCTTTGGCTAGTTCACGCACCGTCATCTGTTTTTGTATGGCAAAGGATATGGCGTTTATGCGTTGAGTTACTTCTTCTCCACCTATAATTTGGGCACCGATTATTCTTTGCGACTCTTTTTCGACAACCAATTTAACTTTTATTGGCAAAGCGCCTGGATAATAATCAGCTTTCGTCTTTGAAGATATGGTCCCAGCAACGGTTTCTATTCGTGCCCTTTGGGCTGCGGTCTCTGTTAAACCTGTTACGCCCACTTGTGTATCATATAATTGCGTCACGGCTGAGCCCAAAACACCTGTGAAAAGTGCATAGCCTCCAGCAGCGTTTATCCCAGCAACTTTTCCCTGTCTTACAGCCACCGTTCCCAGTTGTTGAAGGACTGGTTTTTGTGTAACTATGTGGGTGGACTCTGCACAGTCACCAACAGCATAAACATCTTTTATGTTTGTTTCCATTCTGGCATTTGTTTTGATGGCTCTTGTCTCTCCAGTGGCTATTCCAGCGTCCACGGCAAGCTGGGTGTTTGCTCTAACACCGAAGGCGCTGACGAAAAGATCCGCGTTTATCTGCTCTCCTCCTGCCATTATGCCCGTAACTTTTTCTGCACCGAGAAACTCCTCAACTGGCTTGTTGGTAAGAATCTTTATTCCCTTTTGTTCCAGCATTTCCTGAACCATTTTTGCTATGTCTGTGTCAAGCATTGCTGGCAAAATTTGGGGCAACATTTCCACAACTGTTACTTTTAGACCCTTCTCTTGTAAGGCAACGGCAGTTTCTAAACCTATGAGCCCGGCACCCATAACAACGGCTGACTTTGCACCTTCTTTGACTGCTTGGTCTATTCTTTGTCCATCCTCTATTGTTCTTAGAGGAATTATTCCTGATTTTTCTCTTCCCTTTATTGGCGGTGTGAAGGCGCTTGCTCCAGCGGCTATTATTAGGCTGTCGTAAGGAATTTCCTCCGTATTTCCAGTTTTATCTGTTGTTAAAACAGCTTTTTTGGTTGCATCTATCTTTGGCACTTTTGTTTCCGTTTTTAAGTTTAGTTTCATCATTTGGAAATAGCTTGGCGGGAAAACTATCAGGTCGTTAAAGCTTGGTATGTGTCCTCCTATGACGAAGGGTAGGCCGCAGCGGGAATAACCAGCATGTTTCTCGTCTGTTATTAGGGTTATTTCTGCTGTGCGGTCTGTTTTTCTCGCTGCGGATGCTGCGTCAACTCCAGCGGCGTGAGCGCCTATTATAACTATGCGTCTGGGCATAAGTTTCCATCTCTACTTTATCAGCGTCTTGTGCCACTCCACTGCTTGAGTGAAGTTCATGAGGTTGGGCAGTTCTCCCTGTAAGTTTGACGGCTTTATTATTAGCAGCCAACCTTTTCCATAGGGGTCTTCGTTTAACAGTTCAGGTTTTGATTGGACTTCTGTGTTTACTTCTAATATTTCTCCGCTTATTGGTGCCACTAAGTCTGAAACAGCTTTTACTGATTCCACTGTTCCGTAGGGTTCATTCTGTTTTGTCATGGTTCCTGGACTTGGCAATTCTGCATAAACGATTTCTCTTAGTTGTTTTTGGGCGTAGTCTGTTATGCCTACGCGGACTTTGTCTCCTTCAATTTTCAACCATTCAAAATCCTTTGTGTAATACAATCCTTCTGGCACTTCATATCCGTCTATTTTCACCATTTTTCCACCTCTAATTGGTGCTTATTCTTTTACGTTTAAGCGTTTAAAATTAACTGTTAAAACCATGTTCATTTATCATAATAAACTGAAGGAAAGTTAACATTGTAAGCTAACTTTTGCGCCAAGTTTGACTTAAAATAAACGATAAAATACATTTCAATGAAACAGCATTACGTATCCTATTACCAATTAAAGATGGTAAAAATTTATCATTGAGCCATAAAACTTAAAGTGAAAACTTGATTTATACACGGACAAGACGGATGTGAAATGTTATGGGGAAAGTAGCCTTAGTAACGCCCTTGTATGTTTCAGTCGCGTGGATATTGCTTGTTAGTTATCAGCTTTTCACTCAGACAGCAGTTTCCACAGTTGTATCCTACATTTCTGTGGTTTTGCCGGAAATAGGGTGGTGGATGAGTTATCGCATAGACATGCTTGTTTTTGTTCATGCTTTTGCATGGATTTTTCTGCTTTCTTCTGCCATTCCATCGGTTCTGTTGGGAAAACAAAGAAGTGTACTAATCCAGTTTGTTGTTTGTTTAACATTGACTTTTTTGGCTTTCATAATACAAGATTTACTAAAAGTTTATGAAATAGAACCGATAAGCCAGTTGCTAGGTCTTTACTTTTTATTTCAGAATCCTATTTTCGCTACGCTTTACCTTTCCACTCCATACATTTTCATGCTGTTGCTTGACATTGGATTAAGGAAGAAGCGTAGGGAAGACACTGAATTCGAGAAAATCAAAACAATTTATAAAGAACAAGTTTTAGCTCAACAAGACAAAAACTCAACGAATAATCAATAATTGAGCTTATGTTTTTCTTTTCCCTTGTATGTATTCTTCCACCCACTCTTTCGCAGTAGAGTCTGGCACTTGCAATGGCGGATGTTTAAATGCGTATGAAGATATGCTTATGAGGGGCCCAGCTATCCTTCGGTCCAAGGCGATTTTCACAGCCCTTATAACGTCAATCACCACTCCAGCGCTGTTCGGCGAATCCTCCACTTCAAGCTTGACGCTTATGGTTAATGGTCTGTCACCAAACTTTCTGCCCTTAAGCCACAAGTAACAAATCTTCTTGTTTCCCAGAAAAGGAACATAGTCCGAAGGTCCTATTCTTGTTGGCAAATCATATGGGACAAGGCTTTTGACGGCTTCTGTCTTGCTTATGCGTTTAGTCTTTAAGCGTTCTTCAACGGTCATATTTAAAAAGTCTGTGTCTCCGCCGAGATTTAGCTGATAAGTTTCGTCAACAATTACTCCCCTATCCACGCATAATTTGACCAAGTTTCGATGTAGAATTGTTGCGCCTAACTGGCTTTTAACATCGTCTCCAGCTACTGGCAATCCTTTTTCTTCAAATTTTTTGCTCCATGAAGAGTCTGAGGCTATGAACTCTGGTATGCAGTTTATGAAGGCGCATCCGGCATCTAAGGCTGTTTGTGCATAAAAGCGTGTTGCGTTTCGGCTTCCCACAGGCAAATAATTAATGAGTATTTCTGCGTCAACTTTTTTCAAAGTTTCCGCTATATCTGTAGTTTTAATTTCACCGCTGTTGTAGACATTAAAGGGTTTTTTCATGTGTTCTGCTACACCATCAAGAATCGGCGCAGGCGAAACCTCCACGCCTAAGTGTGGTACGTCTGCAAATTTGGCTACACAATTTGGCTCCACAAATATGGCTTCTGACAAATCCTTCCCAATCTTATTTTTGTTAACATCAAAAGCGGCGACAAATTTTATGTCCCTTATGTGGTATCCTCCGAAGTTTACATGCATCAGCCCCGGCACGTTTTCCTTCTCTTCAGCGTCTTTATAATATGCAACGCCTTGAATTAGGGCGGATGCACTGTTGCCCACGCCAGCTATTGCTACGCGAATTTCAGCCAATTTTAATTTTCTCCTTTTAGGCTTTGTCAAAGCTTTAGAAGCTGTCTGCTCTATAACTTTTTCTGGGAACATAGCAAAATTAAAAGGGAACCTTAAATTATACAAATTGGGAGCGCATGTTTATGGGTAAAAGTGAAGTGGATGTAAAATATGAGCCTTTCAAACAAATTGTGGTCATGGAACGCAACTTCTTCTCAACACCAGACGAAATAGCAAGGTTCACCTCCATAGTTGCTGGGGGAAAGCCCGCAGGATTATATTGGGCTGAAGGCGTCGTATTCTTATATTTTCCGCTTCCCGCATCCACTGAAATTGCGGCTAAAGAATTAATTGAGAATGGTAGGGTTTACTGGACTTTTGTTGGTTATGCTTTAATGCCAAAATATCAGTCAACAATCGAAACTAGGGAGAAAATTATTGTTCCAGTCATTGACATGTCTTCTAACCCCCTCTTCCGAAAGGTTGCAAATTGGCTAAAAGAACAAAAATAGACGCAATACAATTTGAAGGCAAAATTTTCTCAGGAAGCGGAGAAGGTGCAAAATTCGTTAGTCTTCCATGGGTAAAAAGGCAAATAACTGAAAAATTGGTCTTCACACCCTACAATGGAACCTTAAACATAAGGCTAGACGAAGACGGCATAGCCCTTAAACGGCGTGTTCTGAATAAAGTAAAAGCCATAAAAATACTGCCGGCAGAAGGATTCTGCCAAGGAATACTCTTCAAAGCAGTTTTTATGGACAAATTGGAATGCGCAATTGTTATTCCAGAAGTTGAGGATTACCCGGAAAACATGATTGAGATAATTGCTCCCGTAAATTTGAGGAAAAAATTTGGACTAAAAAATGGAGACATCGTTAAAGTAAAAATTTTAACTTAACCTTTTTGGATAACCATTTCACCCGCAACCCTCTATCACTTATAGTAAATTTTATTAGGTTATTGAAAATAATAATGAGGTTATCTAAAAATGGAGAGGTTTGCTTGAGTAAAAATGTGCTTTTGTTTATTTCTTTTTTGCTTTTGACGTTATCGATGCTATGCAGAAATGCGTTCGCTGCATTACCTCCACCTCAACTTGAGGCAAAATTCAGCAATGTTGTTCCTGTAATTGATGGAAGCTTGGGTGGCGCAGAATGGAATGACACTAGAAAATATGAAATTGTGTTGACAAACGGCACAATAGACATCGATGCTTGGTTATATGTAAAGCATAATTCAACACATATTCATTTTGGGCTTCTACTATGGTCTATCTACACTCATTCTATGGATGAAATCATAATTGCATTTGACGAAGGCGATGATGGAAGTCATGGTAGTGGAAGCCGAGACTGGACTTTAACCCCGCTACAGGAAGACTTGAAAACCGTGGTAAGCGACCATACACTTGGTGACGGCTACTACAATACCAGCTGGTACTCGAAGAGCACTGAAATAGACTTTGATGCTGACCTCATACATGAAACTGACCATACCACAAGTCCTTCAGAGATTGAGTATTGGGAAGGCTTGGGCTGGGTAGATGACCATTGGGAATGCGAGTTCTCAATTCCCTTCATTGGCAACGACGCTGGAACAAGCGACGTCAGCGACCTTTCTTGCAACGTGACAGACAAAATAGGAATCAAAATCCAGTATTACTATCCTTTTGTAAACTGCTATTATCCTGCGGGTGACAAAATATACGTCAACACCTACGCAGATTTAAGCTTCCCTACACCTCTAATTGAAAGCTGCGACTCTTCAGGGGCGAAAAAAGACAACTTCAATCTCTTCGAAGATGTACGAGCAAATGGAAGCGGTTTCCTTCCAAATACAACCTATGACTTCTATCTGGTGGAGGATGTTGAAACCTGGACTGATGGCATGGCTATTCCCTCTAGGGTTCCTGGAACCGCAACTTCAATAACCTCAGACGATGATGGAGTTGTTCTACCTGTCGTAGTTTGGAGTGACCCGTCAACGGTAGGTGCATATGACATAATAGTTGACGTGAACATGAACGGTTTATACGACGAGGGCATAGATGCTCTCGACAATGATGATGTAGGCATTACTGCTGGTTTCGTAATTCCAGAATTTTCCGCATTCATTCTGCTGCTATTTCAGATTACAACACTTACAGCATTTATCTTCGCTAAGAAGCACAAACATTAACCTTCTTCTTTTTCGTCTTACAATGATCGCCTCAAAACCTAAATTCATGGTGAAATCTTCCGCTTTTCTCTTAGAAAGTTTTGTATGTACTCTTTTAGGCAGTTATTCTTCTTTAGGTATTCGCCATATTTTACAAGGGCATTCATGGCTCTGGCGGAATCTTCGGGTGATGAGTATGCTGGTATTCCAAGCTTGTCAAACCTGAAACGTGTATGCAGAGCCATTTCTGTTTCTCCGATGTCGCATGCAACGATTGGCTTATCATATTTACTTGCAACTTTGGCAACCCTATCGATGTAGTCTTCTTGCAAGGCAGGTGTATGATGTAAACCAAGCAATATTATGCCATTAATCTCTGGGTCTTGAAAGAGGATTTCAACTGCGGTTTCAAACATTTCAGAGGTTCCCGAACCAGTTATGTCGACGGGATTGAGATTTGTTGCAAATTTTGGAAGCCGCCCTTCCCCCTTCAATTTCTCAAACTTTTGGATAGTAGCTTCTGAAAAGCGTTTAACAGCTAACCCCCTCAACTCGCATTCGTCAACAGCCATTATGCCTGGACCACCCGCATCGGTAACTATACCAACATTTTTACCAGCGGCGGGCGGCTGCATAGCCAAGGCTTTTCCAGCGTCAAAGAATTCTTCCATATCCTTCGCCCTTATAACGCCAGTCTGCGCAAAAACGGCATCATATATTTGGTCTGCTCCAGCCAAGGCTCCAGTGTGGGAAGCAGCTGCCCTTGCTCCCGCTTCTGTTCTTCCTGCTTTTAGGGCTACTATTGGTTTTCTCTTTGCGACTTCTTTGGCTATTTTTATGAATTCTCTTCCCGATTTTATGTCTTCAATGTATAGTAATATAACTCTGGTTTCTTCATCATGTAATAGATAGCGTAACATTTCTGCTTCGTCCACGTCGCATTTGTTTCCAAAACTTACGAATTTGCTAACTCCAATTTGCCTTCCAGCCAGATAATCGAGGGCTGCAACACCGAAGGCGCCGCTTTGGGTTACCATGGCTATGTTTCCCGGCATTGGGCGTGGCGTCGCAATGACTTCTTCTCCTGTTGTTAAAACTTTTGTTTCTGGGAGGAAAAGCATGTCAACGCCTGTTTTTGAATCATAAACTCCTAAGCAGTTTGGTCCTAAAATGCGTATTCCGGCTTTTTTTGCTATTGTTAAAACTTTATTTTCAAGTTCATGTTTTCCAATTTCGCTAAAACCAGAACTGATTATGACAACTGCCTTCACTTTTTTAGAGGCAGCATCCTCCATTATTTTTGGCACAATTTCTGCTGGAACAACCACCACAACCAGATCCAACTCTACGGGAATCTTGGTCACGGAAGGATAACATTGAAATCCTAAAATTGAATCTTCATAGGGGTTTACTGGAAACACTTCCCCTTTGAAAACGCTCCTCCTCTTGTTTTCGACAAAGTTTTTGAAAATGACATGCCCCGCCTTGTTTATCTTTTTGGTTGCTCCTACGATGGCGACTGATTTTGGGGCGAAAAAGGCGTGAAGACTTTCTGTTTTAGGCTTCATTTGTGCTTTCACCTTTTGGTTCTTACAATAACTATTGGTTTATGCTTTACCGTTTCAAGCATCTCCCAACTCACTTCATTTAATTCAACATTAAACTTTTCCGCCATATCCCAAACAGTTCTTCCAGCACCAAAACCCCTTAAGCGATTTGCAATTTCAGCTATTTCCAAAGCCTTTTCCACAGATATTCTGCATCCAACCACTGCGATGGGCGTTGCCCTCTTCCTCAATTTAAGCATTCGCCCCACAACATAAGCTATAAACCCTCCAAAAGAATGAATGCCCTTAATAGGTTTTGGGCGGTGAGTGAAATGGAAATTTTTGAATGAAAAGGTTTTATCTGTGTCTACTATCATCACGGAAACTTTCTTTCCCAATTGCAACCAAATCTGTTTGCGTATTTCCTCAGCAATGCTAACAGCATCATTTAATGGCAAACTCACATAGGAATAAGCCAAATTGCTTCCATCTACGCCGCCTTCAGAACCAAACATTAAAGCCTGCAAAAACCCAGCATACTGCAAGGCAACTTGTTTGTGGCGGCTTCCCATTTTCACTGGGTAATCACGCAAATAATGAAGCAGTTTCCCTCGAAAATGGCATAATGGTCCAAGAAAATAGCCCCAGATTATTCGCATCCAATATTTAGAAATAAATCTTGCACTTAGTTTTGGCTTAACATTGCTTTCGTCAATGATGTTGTTTATGGCTGTTGAAATCGCTTTTTCAGATATAACAACAAAATCTCCATCGCCTATTTTGCCCTTAACGCTTTCCAAAATTTCTTCTAAATAATTTTCTCCCGGTATCCAGTATTTTGTGGTTATGGCTAAAACTTTGTATTTAACCATGTTAAATGCCTAATTTAAAAGCTTGTAAATGCTTAAAGGGTTTGGAATCTTTTCTTTATTTCTTCAACATTGCATTCTGGCGGTTTCATTTTTCTCTCGGGGCAATAGCTAAGTTCAACACATGAGGGTCCAGCGTTCTCAAACAACATTGGCGCAGCCTTTTTCACTTGTTTAAGCATTTCAATCGCCACTTCTCTTATTTCCCATTGGGAACGCATGCAACAGCGCAAATTGAAAAAGTGGCGCAGTTCACGTGCGTTCATGGTTACGATTATGTTTGTTTTGGCTGCGTTTGGAAGGATGAACCTTGCATCCTCTTTTGGAATTCCTAATGCTAAAAGTTCCTTGTAAGCTTCGGAAATTCTCTCTAATGTTTCATCGAAGATTTTCTTTGCTTCGGCCTTATTTGCTATACTTGGTGGTGTTACATACTTTTCCAGAGTGTCATACGTGACATAACGTTGGCTCTGCTGCGTGTATGAGGCTATTCTGTGTCTGACAAGTTGGTGGGTCATGGCTCTTGAAACGCCTTCTATGCTAAAAGTGAAGGATGCGTGTTCAATGACTGAAACATGACCGTAACCAGTAACCCGCCTTATAATGCGTTTAGCTGTTTCTTCATCCATTTTTTCAAAGATTTCTGAGGGGCTTCCACTTTTTGATGAGGTTAAGGCGGCGGTTCCGCATAGGAGTTCTGCGTCTGCAGTATAACGTAGAAGCTTAACTTTCAATTCTTTGACCCCACTTCACTTTAGCATGAAAGTAATAAATCTGTTTTGCCCAGAAAAAGCTGAGGCGACATTAAATGTCAAGAATTAAGAAGGCTATTGATTACATAAACGAACTCCGTTCAAGCGATAACCCAAAGAAACAAATGCTTGGAAAGGAGCTTGCAGTTCAATATGCCAAATGGACAAAAACCCTCAACCTAAAAGACTTTTTAGCGTTTGCCAAAATCATACAAGAAAACAAAACCCTAATTGGCGCTGCCCAATTTTTCGGAAAATTCCGCGCCTACGCCTTTGAAGAGTACATTTACCGTTTGCTACAAACAAAAGTGCGTGTTCCTAAGCCTTTGCAGGTTTTTTGGGGAGAAAAATGTTTGGTTTGGCAAAAAGGTAGAGAGAAATATTCTATGGAGTTTGATGTTGTCATAGGAAAGAAAGCGAGAGGCGTTGTTGAGCCGAAAATTGTTTTCGATGCTAAAGTGGAGCTTGATTCCGCGAGGTTAAAAACGGCTTTGGCTTCTTTTGCAATTTTAAAACGTTGGAATGCCAAAGTTAAATGTATACTTGTTTACGTGGTTAAAGACGTAGATTCGGTTCTCCTAGAATTAGCCAATTATTGGGTTGATGGGCTTTTTCGCTTAAGCCTTGAAAAGGATGAGACAAAGGCTTTGCTTGATTATGCTTCTAAATGTATTAGTTAAATGCTAAACATGCGCATATATGCGGTCTGCCGTGTATCTTCCACTTTCCATTTCCCGCTCTATTTCACGCAACAATAATATTCGCTTAAATGTTGGTGGATGCGTTGCAAACCACGTGTTAATCTTAACCCATGTTGATTTGGCCTCTTTCTCCATGGCTATTTCCAATTCTCTCTCATCAAGCACTCCGTCCTTGTCCAAGTCGTATTCTGCTTTTTTCTCTATTATTGGCTGAATCTCTTGTTTTGCCATTGCTGGGTCTTCTATGTAGAAGGCTCTTGCTCCTGAAGGCGGTTTCGGCGAAAGCGACAATCCATAAGTGATTTTTGTTAATGCACTTTGTAAGTTTCGAGGCGAACCAGTTACGTAGGCTGAGTATGCGTCTGCATAATGTTCGCGGAGTCTGCTGAGCCTCATGACGCATAAGAGTGAAATTATGTAAACCACGTAGGAGATTATTGCGATGGCGAAAAAGGCTGCTTTTATGCTGCTTTCTTCCTTCTTCTTTGATGATGCAGGTGCCCATCTTGCCGCTTCCCAAGTTCCCCGTGCAATCAAGTAAGCAAGCAATGGCAATGCAGAAACAATTGTCATTATTATGTAATCCTTATGCTTTATATGCCCCAACTCATGACCAATCACGCCTTTAACCTCTTCTTGGTTCAACTTCCTCAAAAGTCCTTCATGAACCGCTAGGGTGGCACTGTTGGCTGTTCTTCCAAAAACAAAAGCGTTGGGCGTTTCGTCTGGTACAATGGCTAGTTTTGGCATTGGTATGCCGCTTTTGTCTGCCAATTCTTTCACTGTGGATTCAAGCCATGGATTTCCGCCGTGCTTTAGATATTGTAGGCGTGTGGAAGCGCTGACTATGGCTGGTCCTAAGAAGTATTGGATTAGTATGAAGAGGATTGTGCCGATTATGGCATAAACTAAAGAAAGCCCTATGATGAACATTATTGCCGATAGGAATAGG
>JARYMR010000022.1 GCA_029907045.1 Candidatus Bathyarchaeota archaeon | reverse complement strand
ATGGACTTGACACAGATTCAAAAGTGTTAGATGAACAGGCTGCTTTTGAAAGAGCTCTAAACGGTATTTTGCCTGCATTAGCGGGTGCTGATGCGTTATCTGGCGCTGGATGCATGGAAAGTGGTATTACTGTTAGTTATGAACAACTGGTTGTTGATGATGAAATATTTGGAATGATATTTAGAGCGGTTAAAGGCATAGCTTTTGACGAAGAAAAACTTGCAGTAGATGTTATAACAAAGGTTGTGAGCGAATCAACGAATTTTCTCCAACAAAAACATACCTTGAAGCATTATCGTGACGAATACTTCATTCCAAAACTTGTAGATAGATCTTCACGATCTCAATGGGAGAAAATGGGCAGCAAAAGCATAGTTGAAGTTGCACGGGATAAAGCTAAAAAAATTTTAGCAGAACATGAACCGCCGCAGTTAGATAAGGACATATGTAAGCAGCTTAAAGAAATACTTAAAGAAGCAACTAAAGACTTGGCAATTTAAAATTTAGGAATTCTTCTGGAAAAATTGGTCATCTCCCATAAATAGACTTTTTTGATTTATGACGAAGAACTTTTCCAGGAAACCGATTTTTATGCTTTCCTTTCTCCACCACAATTTCTCCATTCACAATCACGTATGTTATACCTTCCGGATATTTGTGTGGATAATTTTCTAGGGGGAATTTGTAAGGAAAGCGATTTGTCGCCCTATCTTTAATTGTGTTAGCATTAAAAATAACAATGTCCGCCCACATACCTTCTCTGAGTAAACCACGGTCTCTTAACCCTAGTTTTTGAGCTGGAAAGGATGTCATTTTTCTAATTGCTTCTTGAAGCGACAAAACTTTTTCTTGTCTAACGAATCTCTCTAAAATATAAGGATACTCACCATAACTACATGGCGAATACCCTGTAATCCTTCTTAAAACTCCACGATGGGAGGATGAGACGCCATCACTACAAAACATCATTAATGGATGTTTCATTAGACTACGTATATCTTCTTCTTCCATGTAATTAAAAAGAGCACTCACTTCGACTTTCTCCTCTACTATTAAATCAAGAAAAATGTCAAATGAATCCTTATTCCTAAATTTTGCGATCTCTTCTATGCTTTTTCCTATCAGATCCTTATTTTTTCTGCAACTGAATAGGAAAATTCTATCCCAGCGACCATGTTTTACAAGCCCAACATATCCTGGACCGGGATATTTATCCTCGATTATTTCTTTCTTAATTTTTTCACGAATTTTTGGGTTTTTTAATCTTTCAATAATTTTTTCTTTTCCACCTGCCTGCGCCCATTGAGGTAACACTTGGCTTAAGTTTGCGTTAAAGTCTGTATGGGTATCATTGTCTAATGTTACTTCAACCCCTCGTGCCCTCGCTTCTTCGTAAATTTCAAACATTTCCGTCAGCTTTCCATGACTACCATATTTTGGACAGTTATGCGATACTTGGACTGGCACACCCGATTTCTCACCTATCTCTATTGCTTCTTTCAACGCATCCACGATTGTTTCCCTTTCACCCCGTATATGTGACGTATAAATGCCTCCATATTCAGCCACCACCTTACAGAGTTCAATTAATTCTTGAGTTTTAGCAAAGCAACCTGGAAGATACACCAGCCCACTTGATAAGCCAAATGCGCCGGCTTCCATGGCTTCTGCAACCAAGTTTTTCATGTCCTCCAGTTCCCCTCTAGTAGGTTCTCTATTATCAACCCCAATAATGGCTGTTCTGATTGTGCCATGCCCAACAAAGGATGCTACGTTAACCGATATTTTGTGCTCTAGTCGATTTAAGTATTCATCAAAGGTGGTCCAATCCCATGCAACTTCCTTAGCTTCGAGCCCCCATTCATCTTTAAGCAAGTTTAGAGTTTCCGTTCTTACTGGCGCTGCACTCATGCCACAATTTCCAATTACTTCTGTAGTGACCCCTTGTCTAATTTTGCTATCTGCGCTTGGGTTGATTAAAAGGGTAAGGTCAGAGTGTGTATGAATATCTATGAATCCAGGTGAAACTACAAGTCCCTTAGCATCTATAATTCTTTCTGCTTTTGCGTCAATTTGCTTGCTAATTTCAACTATTTTTCCATTTGATATCCCTAAATTTGCGTCGAACCAAGGGTTGCCCGCACCGTCGATTATAAGACCATTTTTAATAAGCAAATCAAACATCATAAAGTCACCATCCACTGGATTCATGTTTTAAATCATGTTTTAAATATTTCTTTTATAAACATTATATACATAGAAAAGTATTTTATAGAAAGCTAAAAATCTTAAAAAGGGATGAAATATGGTTGATTTTAAAAAAGTTAGCAAATATATAGATGCCCATCTTAAAGAACACGTCACGAAGTTACAAGAGTTCTTGCGCCAACCAAGTGTCTCAGCTGAAAACTACGGCGTGGTAGAATGCGCTGAACTTTTGAAAAGCTACCTTGTTGAACTTGGATGTAAAAATGCAAGGCTAATCAAAACTAAAAGTTTTCCAGTAGTCTATGGCGAATATGATGCTCATGCAGAAAAAACTTTGCTGGTATACATGATGTATGACACGCAACCATTTACAGGCGAAAAATGGTCTAGTCCCCCATTAGAAGCCAGATTAGTTGATATAGAACCTTTTGGAAAATGCGTCATTGCACGCGGAGCTATAAACTCTAAAGGACCACTAATAGCATTTTTGAACGCCCTTGAATCAATCTTGGCTACCGGAGAAGAGATCCCTGTAAATCTCAAGTTTGTGGCGCAAGGAGATGAAGAATTAGGAAGCATTCAATTTGCAGAGTTTGTGAAGGAACATAAAGAAATGTTAAAGGCTGATGCTCTCTTTGGTCCAGATGCTTCTCAAGATGAAAAGGGAAAAGTGATCATGGGGCTTGGATGGAAGGGCATAGAATATGTAGAGCTTGAATGTAGTGGTAAATCTTGGGGAAGAGGGCCCACAGAATTCGACATTCACAGCAGTGACAAATCTTGGGTTGATAGTCCAGCATGGCGAATGATTCACGCTTTAGCCACTATGACGTCAAAGGACGGAAACAAAATCCTTATTGAAGACTGGTATGAAAATGTAAAGCCACCAAGTGAGGAAGATCTCGAACTGATCGACAAACTTGCAGAAACCTTCGACGAAGAAGCCGTAAAACATGAAATAAAAGTTGAAAGATTCATAAACGATTTACACGGCAAGGAACTTCTTTTGCAATACATTTATTCAACAACTTTGAACATCGACGGAATATATGGAGGATACATTGGACCAGGCTCAAAAACCGTACTTCCACATAAAATCACGGTGAAAATGGATGCCAGACTTGTCCCAAATCAAAAATCAGAAGAAGTTGTCAAAAAGATTCGGAGACACCTTGACAAGCACGGCTATACAGACATAACCGTTAGATCTTTAGACCCATATGAATGGGCTAAAACAAGCGTCAAAGAACCAATAGTTCAAGCCACAATTCAAGCATATCATAAATTAGGATACAAGCCCGAAATTTGGCCAATGACCGCCTCAAGCGTTCCATATTACTTGTTTAACCGTGGACCTTTATACTTACCATTTGTAGATGCAGGACTTGGACATGGTGGAAGGGCGCATTCACCAGACGAATATTTTGTCATCGAAGGAAACGATAAGGTTGCAGGCTTAGCTGGTTGTGAAAAATCTTACGTGGTTATACTCGACACTTATGCTAAATATCAAAATTAATAGACTAAACACTTAAATAATAGATCGAGACGGGGAGGTTAACTTCTAGTTTTGTTTTACTCAAATAATCGATGGTGATTTATTCTATGTTCATGTAATTGTTTCCAGTGACGCATATGACCTATGGGCTGGCTGCTAAATTCTATGATTTGTTTGGCTCCAAAAACGATCTAGAATCCTACAAAGAACTCGCTCTTAAGAATGGAAATAAGGCTTTGGAGTTAGGGTTCTTAGTCTCTCGAATTCCGAGAATTTAAACTTAACCCCCGCACTTTTGCTAAGTCCGGCCGAAATGGAGATTGTGGTTTTCCCTAAAAGTTTCATAATATTTGAATTTTTGGCTAAAGGGAAGTGTTGTTAATTTAAAGGAAGGAATTTAGCGAACTTATTTTTCGGCGAGAGTTTTGCCTTTAAAATTCCATTCTTTTGTTGCATATTTTTCTTTGATTAATTTTCGTGCACATTCTATTTCGTATGACGTTAGGTTTCCCTTGATGAGTTGGATGTTAAGGGCTTTTTGGAATCCATGTGTTAAGGCATTCGTTACTTCTTCCTTTGAAACGTTTTTTCCTAGATTTTCCTTTATTGATGTGATTTTGTTTTTTGCAAGAGTTACAATTTCCATGCATTTTTTTGCCCATGGAACCCGCAGAAAAGTGAACATTTTTTCAAGATTCACGTCTAATAGGAGTGTGCCGTGTTGGAGGACTATGCCGCTTTTGTGGGATTGGGCGCTTCCGGAAATTTTTTTGCCGTTAACTGTTAGGTTTGGGCATGTTTTCGCATCGCCTTGGTTGAAGTCTGCATTTATGCCTAAAATTTTTAGAGCTTCTACTATTCCAGCGTAAATTTTTTGGTAGACTTCTGTTATGTCTTTGGCTTTTAGGGCTTTTTTGTCTGCGATTACGCTATAGGTGATTTCGCCTTCTGCGTCATGGTAAACTGTGCCTCCGCCTGTTATGCGTCTAACAACGTCAACGCCATATTTCTTGCAGTTTTCAATATTTACCTCGTTTTGAATGTCTTGGAATTTTCCGATGGAGACAGCGGAGGGTTTCCAACTGTAGAATCTTATAGTGTTTGGAGCAAGATTGCATATTTTAGCGGTTAATATGGCTTCGTCTATAGCCATGTTTGTGTAGGCGTCGTAGGTTCCCAGCTTTATTAAGCGCCAACTATTCATTAAATCAGCTTCTCTCCGCTTATCATTTTGAGTTTTGTTCAAGTTTAATTTTTGCCTTTTCCCTTCGGAGAAATGATGAATTTTTGTATGTTATTGTTTAAATATTAGTTATGTGATTAGTCGTAGCGAGAGGAAAATCACGCTATGGGTTCGAAGTCTCCGAGAGGCGAGTTTGCCGCAAGAAAATTATTGGAAAAACGGAAAAAGTTTCGTTGGAGTAGCATGTACTATAAAAGGCGAATGTTAATGCTTGATGTTAAGGCTGACCCTCTTGAAGGCGCTCCGATGGCGAGAGGAATAGTTTTAGAAAAAGTTGGCGTAGAAAGTAAGCAGCCCAACAGTGCCATAAGAAAATGTGTTAGAACTCAACTTATTAAAAATGGTCGAGTTATAACCGCCTTTTTGCCTGGAGACGGCGCCCTAAACGTTGTTGATGAGCATGATGAGGTTGTGGTTGAGGGAATTGGTGGTTCCAGAGGAAGAAGCATGGGCGACATTCCAGGAGTACGTTGGAAAGTTATAATGGTTAATGGCGTGTCTCTTAACGAGCTTGTTTATGGAAGGAAACAGAAACCGGCACGGTGAAGGGTTTGAGTCAAAAACAAGAAGAGAAGGCAGACATTAAACTCTTTGGAAAGTGGAGTTTTGAGGATATTCAAGTTAAAGATTTAGGTTTGCAGAGGTACATATCCCTAAAACCCATGGTTGTCCCACACAGCATGGGAAGACATGAACATAAGCGCTTCCGAAAGGCAAACGTCAACATTGTTGAAAGACTGATAAATAATCTTATGCGACCTGGAAAGAATGCGGGTAAAAAAGCTAAGGCAACGAACATTGTGAAGCAAGCTTTCGAAATAATTCATTTGCGAACTGGCAGAAATCCGATAGAAGTTTTGGTTAGGGCTGTGGAAAATTCGGCTCCATGCGAAGATACAACGAGGATTAGCTATGGCGGCATAGTTTATCATTTGTCAGTTGATGTTTCGCCACAGCGAAGAATAGATTTGGCTTTAAGAAACATTTGTGAAGGAGCAAGAATGGCTTCAATTAATAATCCCCGCTCGATAGAAGAGTGCTTGGCTGAAGAATTAATTTTGGCGGCAAACCATGACATTAAAAGCTATGCGGTTTCAAAACGCCATGAAACAGAAAGAGTAGCCCAAGCTTCAAGATAAGCTATTTTACATGAATTTCAACTATATCTCCATCTTCAAGAACGAATCCAGCCCCAACTTTTTGGGGACTAAAAACGAGGCGTTTAGACCAAACCCTTGCGAAGGCAAAGTTTTTACTAAAATCGCTGTGAATGTTTTTGGCTAAATCGTAAACTGTGGCACCCCTTTTTAATGTGAAGGGTTTTTTCGAAAACTCTCTTTCGCCTGGTTCTTTTGTGTAAACACGTATTATGTCTAATGTTTTGAATAGGATTTCACCAAGCTTTTCCGCGTCTACGCCGTTTTTGCATGAAACTGGCATTATTGGCAGTTTTCCGTCTACATAAGCCTCTAATAGTTTTAGGTTATTTGCGGCGCCTTCCACTTCAGTTTTGTTTGCTACTATTATTGTTGGTTTGTAGACTGTGCTTTCAAAAATTGCATCTTCAACATCGTCAAGGGTTGCTTCTCCATAAATTTTAACAATTGCGTCGGCAACTCTGTAGCCTTTGAGTAGTTCTTCAACATCCTTCATAGTGCAGTCAACGAGGTTTCCGATTAGAATTATTCTTAAACCAGCACCCATAAACTTCTTTTCTATTTCAACACGAGCCTTTGGTCTGCTAATTAATATTCTCGCCTTTTCAAGCTCGCCTAAAATTAGCGACAACTGCCCAACTGGTTCTTGAGATAAATCAACCATTAATATTAAACCGTCAGCATTTCGGGCTAAGGCTAAACTCTGAAGCCCCCAAGCCCTTCCGTCGGCGGAGCCTTCCATCAAAGCTGGAGCTTCCAAAATCTGAAATTGGATGTCATGATAATTCATTATGCCAGGCACGGGCTCTCTTGTCGTATATGGGTTTGGGGAAACTTCCACCTTAGCGTTTGTGACAGCCCTAAGTAGACTGCTTTTTCCAACATTTGTTAAGCCTATAAGGGCTATTTGGGCTGCGCCTTCCTTTTCTATGAAAAATTTTGGTCCGCCCTTTCCAGCTTTTCTCTGTTTTTTCTCTTCGATTTCTTTTCGCAAGGTTGCCATTTGCTTTTTGACTTGGGCGCAAAGTTTGGCTGTTCCTTTATGTTTTGGAACTAGGCTTAGAAATTCTTGCATAAGCTGGAGTTTTTCTCTTGGGTTTTTTGTTGCTGAAACCTCTGCCCATTTGCGTTTGGCTTCTGCTGGTAGGTTTGTGGGCATTTTTAGACTCTTCCATGAATTGATTTCCAAATTTAACGTTAATATTCGTTTCCATTAAACGTAAATGGCGTAATGATAAACTTAAAATAATTGATTTAACAGTTGTGTAAACGAATCCACTAAATTTAAAGGGAAATTAAAAGATGAAGGAGGAAAAAGAATGAGCAGACCAGAAAAACCCCACTTAAACTTGGTAATCATGGGACACGTTGACCATGGAAAATCAACAACAACAGGACACATGCTATACTTGGCAGGAGTAATCGATGACAGAACAATAAAGGCTTTCGAAGAAGAAGCCAAAAAAATGGGCAAAGAAACCTTCAAATTCGCATGGGTGTTGGACAACCTAAAAGAGGAACGGGAAAGAGGCTTAACTATTGACCTTCGATTCTTAAAATTTGAAACCAAAAAATACTACTTCACAGTTATTGATGCGCCTGGACACAGAGACTTCGTTAAGAACATGATTACTGGAGCAAGCCAAGCCGACGGCGCCATCCTCTTCGTTTCAGCCAAAAGAGGAGAATTCGAAGCGGGCATAGGTCCCGGCGGTCAGACACGGGAACACGCCTTCTTAGCCTTCACTTTGGGTGTTAACCAGTTGGTTGTTGCAGTTAACAAGATGGATGATGCCACAGTGAATTGGAGCCAGGAAAGATACAATGAAATCAAAAATGAAGTTTCGAGAATGCTTAAGATGGTGGGCTATAAAGTTGAGAAAATCCCGTTTGTGCCCACTTCGGGCTGGACAGGCGACAACCTTGTTAAGCCAAGCGAAAAAATGCCATGGTATAAAGGACCTACATTGCTTGACGCCTTAGACACTTTTGAAGTTCCGCCTAAACCCTTGAACAAGCCATTACGCATTCCAGTCCAAGACGTTTACAGCATTACGGGCGTTGGCACAGTTCCTGTTGGCAGAGTTGAAACTGGAGTTCTCAAAGAAGGCGATGTGGTTATTTTCATGCCAGCAAACAAGCAGGCTGAAGTGAAATCTATAGAAATGCACCACACAAGGATTCCAAGGGCTGAGCCCGGCGACAACATTGGATTTAACGTTAGAGGTGTCGCCAAAACAGATTTACGCCGAGGAGACGTCTGCGGACACGTTAATAATCCGCCGACCGTAGCCAAAGAGTTCATTGGACAAATAATTGTAATTTATCACCCAACCGCTATAGCTGCTGGATACACGCCAGTTCTCCACTATCACACTGGACAAATTGCTTGTAGGTTCACTGAACTGATAAGGAAGATTGACCCCCGTTCTGGACAAATTGTTGAGGAAAAGCCTACTTTCCTAAAAACTGGAGACGCTGCCCTCGTAAGGATGGAGCCTTTGCATCCCATAGCCATCGAAACCTACACGGAATTTCCAGAACTTGGAAGATTCGCTGTGAGAGACATGGGCACGACGATTGCTGCTGGTGTCGTCAAAGAAATAACCAAAAAAGGACCATAACCTTCTATCCCTTTCCTTTTTTAATCACCGTTTTTATTTTCAAAATTTAATGTAGGTTATGCTCAAGTTTTATCAGTAAGTAGCTCTAAGTTCAAATGAGAAAAGGGTTGATGACATGTCTGGAACTGAAACGTTGCTTCCATATTTGAAGGAAAAGAAGAGCGAAGAGCCAGAGCCCACAATTATTGTTGATAGTCGTGAGGCGAATACTGCCACAAAGATTGTTAAGGGTTTAAGAGAGCGTGGCGTCAACGTTAAAATTGAGGTTTTGGAGAAGGGCGATTATGTTTTGTCTGATGTTTGCGCTGTTGAGCGAAAAACTGTTCAAGACTTTGTTTACACATTAACGCGGCGTTATCTCTTTGAGCAATTATTTCATTTGAAAGAGGTTTATCCAAAATCCCTAATTCTTCTGGAAGGTTATTTGCCAATAATTTATAAGTATAGCAGAATTCAGCCAGCATCGGTTTGGGGTGCCATGTTTAATTTGGCGAAGAATGGAATAGCCATAGTAAACACAACCTCCTACAAAGAAACAATTGATTTTCTTCATGTGGCTGCCCGCCAAGAACAAATCGTAGAAAAACGGGTTCCAGTTATTCATCCAATTAAAAAATGCGAGACTCTGGCGGATGTCCAAGTCTATTTTGTGGCAAGCCTCCCAAACATTGGAAGGGAAAAAGCCATAGCAATTCTTAAATCCTACAAAACCCCTTTGAACGCCCTAATGAACGTTGACGAATGGTCCAAAACAGTTTATGGACTTGGACCAAAAATAACAGCTAAAGTTAAAGAAGTGTTAGATACACCTTTCACATGGTGAAAAGCGCTTGGATGTGGAGATTGCCCCAACAAGAAAAATCACAGTCTTAGGATTAGACAAGCGTTCAGTCGGCGACGTGGCATGGTGTGCCACAACTTATGGCGTAAATAGGCTTTACTGGATAAATGGTTACGTTTTATGCTTGGAAGTTTATGAAAAATCCTTTGAGCATGAGTTGAAAAAGCGAGAGTTTCCAATAAGTCAAATTTGTTATGCAGAGTTTCCAAAATACGAGAAAATTTACGAAGTTGAGAAAAGCCTTCAAATTCCGCTGGTTAACGTTTCTGACATGCGAATTTTCCAAAGCCTTTTGAAAGCAATTTTAGACGAAGACAAAAAGAATTCATAAAAATGGAAATTTAAGATTTAGCCACCGCTTTTTTCACAAATTCATACCCAAGCTTAAATGCTTTAAGGTTCATGTCTAAATATTTTGCTGGAATAAGCTCTTTAATGGCATCCATTAAACTTTCATTTTTTATCGGCAAGTTTCCAGTTGCCGCTAAAGCTCCAATTAAAACCACATTTTGCGTAAGAGGGCTTCCAGCCTTTTTGGCTAATTTTGGCGCATCCACGATTATCAAGTTTTTTGTGAAAACATGAATTTTCTCTTCCACCTCCTTTAATGATGGATAGGGCATCATTTTTGCAGTAAGCTCTGTTGGCGGAATCCTCTCCTCACTCATTATCACAAGCGTTTTTTCCGATGCAAATTTTAAGTTTCGCAAAGTTTCAAAGGGCTCAAAACCCAAAAGCACATCTGCATGTCCATCCAAAACTGTAGGTGCAAAAACATTCTCTCCAATTCTCACAGTGGAAACTACAGCTCCGCCCCGTTGAGCCATCCCATGAATTTCGCTTACCCGCACATTTAAACCTTCTTTAATGGCTGCTGTTCCCAAAATTTCCGCTGCTAAAAGTATTCCCTGCCCGCCGACGCCAGCCAAAACCATGTTAAACTCTTTCATTACGCATCCTCTCCTTAACCTATTTTTGCGCATTCTATTGCCTTGTAGGGACAAACAGAAGCGCACAAGCCACATGCATTACATAAGGTTTCGCTGATACTCACCTTTCCTTCCTTGAAAATTATTGCTGGACAACCCAAAAGCTTAACACAAACCATACAGTTTGTGCATTTGTCAGTAATCTTGCAAGCTAAAAGTTTCATGCCTTTGCGTCTTCGCTCTCTAACAACCATCAAAGCGCATGGTGCCCTAAAAACTATAACCGATGGCCCAGAATGTCTCACAGCCTCTTTTAAGACAGCTTCAGCCTCTTTCGCATTGAAAGGGTTAACAACCTTTACATATTTTACTCCACATCCTTCAGCAACTTTTTCTATCATGATTTTTTCTGCAGGCGTGTGCATTCCAGTCCACCCCGTTCCCGGATGGGGTTGATGTCCAGTCATGGCTGTTGTCAAATTGTCTAAGACTGTCATGATTATTTTGTGGTTGTTGTATACGGCGTTTATTAGTCCTGGAATTCCAGCGTGGAAAAAGGTTGAGTCTCCAATAATAGCGAATGTGGGCGCTTCTATTGCCTTACCTATTCCTTGGGCTGTGCCCATGCTTGCACCCATACAAGTCATTATGTCGCCAGTTCTCAATGGCGGAGCAGCCCCTAAAGCATAACAACCAATGTCTGTAGAATAAACAGCCTTTTCGCCTCCAACCCTTTTCATAACATAAAAGGATGCTCTATGGGGACATCCAGCACATAATATGGGCGGTCGTGGCGGCAAACCCAGCGAGACTTCAGCATATTTCTCATCAATCTCATCAAAATTCATCGGCAACTTTTTGCCAGCTATTTTTGCCAAGCCAGCTACAACAAGGCGAGTGGAAAGTTCTCCGTCCCTTGGAAAATATGGTTTTCTCATTTTCCCATAAATTTCAATGTTTGGCGCATAATCTTTAGCTATGGCTTTAATGTGCAATTCTAAGTATGGTTCAAGTTCTTCAACAACAATTATTTTTTCATGTTTTTCAAGAAATTTTCCAACAAATTTTTCTGGAAGCGGATGAGTCATGCCAAGCTTCATTATGCCGACATCTAATCCTAACAAATCTGCTGCTTCAACAGCATAGTTGTAGGCTGCACTTGAAGAGATTATGCCAAATTCGCTTTTTCCTTCCCGTGTAATTTTATTGTAAGGTGAAGTTTCGCTTATTTCCTTAGCCTTCTCCATGCTTTTCAAAAGCACTGGATGTTTTGGTCTTGAATTGGCTGGAACCATTACTAAACGTTTTACGTCTTTTATGAATTCTCCCTTCAAAACTGGTTTTGTAAGCTTCTCATAAACAACTGGTGTGCGTGTGTGGCTTACACGGGTTGTTGTTCTTAAAATGACTGGTACTTCCAGCTTTTCTGAAATTTCTATGGCTGAAATTGTCATGTCCTTTGCTTCTTGAGAATCCGAAGGCTCTAAACATGGCAAGTTCGCAAGCAAAGCATAAAAACGGTTGTCCTGCTCATTTTGTGAACTGTAACATTCTGGGTCATCAGCCGTAACTATGACGAATCCGCTTCTTACGCCTGCATAAGCTAAAGTCATGACAAAGTCTGAAGCCACATTTAATCCAACATGCTTCATTGCCGTTAATGCTCTAACTCCGCTGTTTGCTGCTCCGCCAGCAACTTCTGTGGCGACAATTTCGTTGATGGAGTATTCCATGTATATTCCAGCTTCAGCAGCCACTTCAGAAATAGAATCGCCTATCTCGGATGCTGGGGTGCCTGGATATGTGGTTACAACACCTATGCCGGCTTCTATTATTCCTCTTGCGATGGCTTCGTTTCCAAGCAGAAGTACACGTTTTCCGGGGCTGTCAGCTAATAGTATGCGTAAATCTGGCAATAATATCTCCTCAATTTATAGAAATGGTTCATAGCCTTAATGTTTCAAATATAACTTTTGGTTTCAAAAAGCCGAAACTAATGTTGGTTAGAGAAATGTTTAACCGAAAATTATTAAAACACATATACCCGAATAACAGCACCATTCAGAGGTTAAACCATGACCATAAAGTTATCCTCAGGTAAGGAAATACCCATCGATATGCACAAGGCTAGAATGGTTCAGAAAATCTGGCTTATACCAGTAGAAGAAAGACTTAAAGCTATTGAAGAGGCAGGCTACAACACATTTCAGCTAAAAACCAAAGACGTATTCCTTGACATGCTCACCGACAGCGGCGTAAACGCCATGAGCGACAACCAATTTGCAGCTATGATGCGAGTTGACGATGCCTATGCTGGCAGCATGACATTTTACGAATTTGCCAAAGCCGTTGAAGACGTTTTAGGTTACAAATACGTAATGAATGTCCATCAAGGAAGGGCAGCAGAACACCTGCTTACGAAAGTTTTTGCAAAACCAGGAGGCGTTATTCCAACAAACTATCACTTCACCACAACCAAAGCCCACATTGAAGTCACAGGGGCATCAGCATGCTTAGAAATCTACTATGATGAAGCATTAAAAACGGATAGCACACACCCATTTAAGGGCAATATGGACCCGCAAAAACTTTTGAATGTTATTAAGCAATATGGCGAAGAAAAGATAGGCTTTGTGAGAATGGAGGCAACCACAAACCTTCTTGGTGGACAACCCTTTTCCATGGAAAATTTAAAAGAAATTAGGCGAATCTGCGATGAACACGGTCTCATTTTGGTTTTAGATGGAAGTTTAATCTGCGAAAACGCCTATCTCATAAAACAAAGAGAGAAAGGCTACAAAAACAAAACTGTTGCAGAAATCGTCAAAGAAATGTGCAAACTCGCAGACATATTCTACTTAAGCGGAAGAAAAAACACCTGTGTAAGAGGCGGGTTCATAGCCACAAACAATAAGGAACTGTTTGAAAAGATAAGACCATGGCTTCCAGTCTACGAGGGATTCTTCACATACGGTGGAATGTCCATGAGGGAAATTGGCGCTATGGCTGTTGGCGTAAGAGAAATGGTAGACGAAGACCTCGCAGGTTGCGCAGTGGAACAAATAAAATACTTCGTTAATAGACTTAAGGAAACCGGCATTCCTGTGGTTACGCCGCCTGGAGGATTAGCTTGCCATTTAGACGCCATGAAATTCTTGCCACACGTTCCCCAATCGCAATATCCAGCAGGAGCCTTAACAGCAGCCCTCTACATTGTTTCCGGCATCAGAAGCATGGAACGAGGCACAATTTCCATGGATAGGGACAAGGAAGGCAGAGAAGTTTTCGCCGATTTGGAGCTTACGAGGATTGCGCTTCCAAGGAGGGTTTACACGGTTTCGCACATTGAGTATGCTGTTGATAGGATAAACTGGCTTTATAAACATAGGCACCTAGTAAAAGGCTTAAAGTTTATTTTTGAACCGCCAGTGTTAAGGTTCTTTGACGGAAGGTTAGAAGCCATTGACAATTGGGGAAGAGACCTCTGCGAAGCCTACAAAAAAGAACTAGGAGATTATTGAGTTCCTTTTCTATTTACTTTAAATAATTGGCTTCCTCTTTTCGGAAAGGACTAAAATCACTCTTGCAAATCTTACTGCAAGGCTTTTATATCTACACTCTTAGAATACTGTTTGGCAGCTTCTTTGCTAGGTGTTTATGGATTCGGATGGTTCAATTTTGTTATGGCATTCCTTCATTTCTTCGTAATTAAAATTTAATTGAAAAACTTAGTGGGAATAGAAGATTCTTCCACAAGCTATAAGTGTCTAAAATTGTATTAAATTTCATGAGGAGAATGGTAGACATCTTACAAGGGAGAAAGGAGAGAAGGGGAGAAAAATATTAATCTACCATTCTTCCTCATACATCAATCTTCATTATGCATTAGGAAGTTACTTTTAAATTTTTCTTCAATTTCTGATTCAACTCTTCTTTAACAATCTTTAATTAAAGGAAAATATTTGTCTTCACATAATTTTTGTTGGAGTTATCAATAACACAACAAAACATATTAGACCCAAATAGGCGGCTATACACTATTGCACACACAAAATGCCATCAAAACAAAGCATAAGGATAAGCATATCCACTTGAATGCAACCTACCCCTAATCGGAATCTCATGTCCACAAACTGGACAGCGCATATCCTTCGTCAAGTTCCACCTCGTAATCTCAAAACTAAAGCGTTTAATCAGCAACTCGTTGCAGCTTGGACAGTAAGTGTTTTCTGAAGGATGTCCAGGCGCATTACCAATATAAACATAATTTAACCCCTTATCTTTCGCAGCAACATAAGCCTTCTCTAAAGCTTCAATGGAAGTTGATGGAATTGTTGTCAACTGATAATCTGGATGAAAACGCAGCAAATGAAAAGGCGTATCCTTCCCAAGATTGTCCCTTATCCAAGCCGCCAACTCCTTCACTTTTTCAATGGAATCTCCAATCTTCGGCACAACAAGATTCGTTATTTCAATATGAATGCCATTCCGCTTCATCTCTTTTAGAGCCTCATAAATTGGCTCAACGGATGGAACAGATGAAAACGACTTGTAAAAATCTGGGTCTCCTCCACCCTTAAAATCCACAGTGGCAGCATCCAAATACGGTGCTATGGTTTTGACAGCTTCTGGCGTCATATAACCGTTTGTTACGAAAGTATTGAAAAACCCTACTTGATGAGCCAGCTTAGCCGTATCATAGGCATATTCAAAAAATATTGTTGGCTCCGTATAGGTATAGCTTATTCCTTGGCAACTATTGTCTCTCGCTGTCTTAACAACTTCTTCTGGTGGGAAATTTTTTCCTTCAATTTTTCTCTCTTGACTTATCATCCAGTTGTCGCAGAATTGGCAGCGGAAGTTGCAGCCTACCGTGGCTATTGACATTACTAGGGCTCCGGGGTTAAAGTGGGATAGGGGTTTCTTTTCTATAGGGTCTACGCATGCTGAAATAGCCTTGGCATAAACAAGCGAAAAAAGTTTTCCGCCAACATTTTTTCTTACTAAGCAGAACCCTGTTCCTTCATCCTTTATATTGCATCTTCTTCCGCATAAATTACATTTAACCTTCTTATTTTCCAACTTTTCGTATAGCATTGCCTCATGTAATAGCGATGCCATCTAATTATCTCTCCATAAACCTATGTTTTAGCGTGGCTTATTTTGTTTGCTCCACAGCATTTTCTTTGACTTCGAAAACGAGGGGTGGAGTGGTGGTTTTTATGTCGATTTCTATGTCGAGTAAGCCTTCTAAAAATCCAGCCCAAATTTCTGCTTCGTTGATAAATGGTGCTTTTATGAGAAGGTATTTGTCTTTTAGGTAGATGTCGCCGAACCCCTGCACCCTTAACCTTTTAAAAACTTCTTGCCATTTTTCGCGATTAGCAGTTTGGATTCCCAATGTGGCTTCCATAGAAACTTTTGCTGCTTCACCCATTTTTATGCCAATTTCTCGCCATCTTTCTCTGGGAATGTTGATTATGAGAATGTTGATTAATTCCACATTTATGAACGCCATTCGGCTTATGCCACAATAGCATTCGCCTGGAAAACGCCAATCATAAATCATCATGCTCCTATAAACATCAAGCAATTTGGAAATAAGTGGTTTTATGCCTGGTTCCTTTCCCTCTCGAATTAGTGAGTCAATGAATTCTCTTTCTTCTTTCTCAAGAATTATTGTTGTCCTTTTTGCTGTTTCTTCACTTTTTTTCATGATTTCTTCAAGTTTTTTCTTTTCGTTCTCTTGCATAACTATTATATCTTATAGCATATCTTATATGCTTTGCTAACTTGTTATATGCAACCGAACAATTTTTAACATAGCACAAACAATTATATTTTGCCGATGAAGAACTTGCTCGTCTGAAAAGATGATGCACCCTGGGGTATCTGAGGCTTAAGAAATAACTCCCCTCTTAATCAAACGCCATATGAGCACTAAGCCCACCATGAAAAGGGCGAATCCGGAAACCATTGAAACAGCCAAGTCTATTTCAAGAACAATATTAAGCACATAAACAACATATGGTCCCCCAAAGGTTAGAAGAGCCGCCAAAACCAGCAAAAGGGTTCTCCAAAACTTTGAGTTCAAATCAAACTTGCCAGATTCCTTTATTACCCCTTTTTCTTCGCTC
>JARYMR010000021.1 GCA_029907045.1 Candidatus Bathyarchaeota archaeon | reverse complement strand
TCGCTTGTCGAAGAAGGCGCAGAAATAATTAGGAACGAGAAGGATGAAATCTTTTTTGTGGTTGAGGTTGACGAAAAGGTTATAACCTCTTCTGAAACTCGTCCGTTGTGAGGTTTTGAGCGGCATGTTGGCGTATTTGGCAGGGGTTATTCCCAGAAAACATTTCAAAGACGGCAGATACATAGATGAAATTATATAATTACTAAATTGCTGGAGTGATAAAGGGCATGTCCAACTTTAAAGTCTTCAACCTCAGTCATACCTTTTCCACGAAAGGCGAAATAAACTTTGTTGACTTGACGGATAAGGTTCAAGAGGCAGTTTCCAAATCGGGTGTAAAGAATGGTTTGGTTCACGTTTTTGCACCCCATGCTACTGGCATACTAATTTTGACGGAAAACGAATATGGCTTGTTAAATGACATTAAGGCTTTCCTTGAAAAAGTAATCCCCAAGCACCAAGCTTATAAGCATCCTTCCAACGCCCACTCTCATTTGAGATCCGTGCTTCTTCCACCGGACAAGACATTGCCAGTAATTGATGGCAGGGTGCAATTTGGAACATGGCAATCCATTATCTTTGTGGAAACGGATGTTTACCCACGAAGGAGAACAGTCCTCATTCAAGTTATGGGCGAAACATGAAAGTTATCCCTATTTTAAAATAAACTTCTGGCGCATCAAAATAGAAGCTTTTGATCCTTCGTGCGTTTTCTATTGTGTACTCCGAGGCGAAATCGTTCAGCATTTAAAACGTTTGATGCTTTTCTTTCATAAAGAGTCCCAATTTTTTAACTTTTTATTTTAAAATTTATCCATTCGCTTATTTTTCGTTTCTAACTAATAAATAATAAAGACATAAACAGCTAGCCTTTTTTCTTACGTTCTTTCATCTGAATTTTTTATAAAATGGAAATCTTCGAGGATTTTATTTTTGTTGTAGTGTTATCTGTTCTGCTATTTTATGGATTTATAAACTTCGTTTAAGTTCGCTACTGATTTTTGGAATTTTGAAGGAGAGAATTAGCGCAATAATAGCGAAGACGGTTAGCACATAGAAGGCAGCGTCAAACCCATACATATCAGCTACATATCCTGCGACAAACTGTGAAAAGGAGCCTATGCCAAAAGATGTAAAGAAGAAGACGCCGTAAACTGCGCCTCGTTGATTTTGCGGGGATAATAAACCTGTTAGCGAGTTTAAGGCGGGCTGGTGGGCATAGAAGGAAACGCCATAAAAAATAATGAAGATTGCTATTCCAACGTTATATGCTGGAAGAAATAGAAGAGACAAGAGGCTTACGCAGACGCCAAATGATGTAGCTATTAAAACCTTTTTTGAACCCATCTTGTCGGCGGTTCTCCCTCCAATCCATTGTCCCGGGACTCCAGCAGCCAAAAGCATTGTATAAGCTATAGAAGCCCACATGGAGTCTATTCCTCGGTTTTCTTCCAAATATGTTGGAAAAAACAGTTCTACACCTTTCATGAAAAAGCCTATGGCAATGTTAAAAATTAAGAGAGCCCAGAGTTCCCTGATTTTTAAGGCTTCAATGATTGTTCCGCTTTTTTCCTCTCTCCTTTCAGCTTTGTTAAAGTTTTTAAGAAATATTAGCGCAAGCAATACGCACAATATTCCAAAAGCAATGAACGCCCAAGACCACCCAAAATTTACACCTAAAAACCAAGCTATGTAAGGGGTTAATACAACGCCTAATGTTCCACCTACGCCATGTAATCCCATGGTTTCCGCAACTCTCACCTTAAAAGCCTTTGAAATTAGCGAGTTTGCGGTTGGGTGGTAAAGGCTAGCCCAAGCAGCCATTAAAGTTAAAGCAACCGCATAAACATAGATGCTGTGCATGGCTGAAGCGGCAAACATAACAAATGTGGAAAGTCCAGAAAACATTAAACACAACGTTATTGTTTTATTTTCGCCAATCCTATCACCTAAAGGACCGCCAACTAAAGCTCCAACCCCATAAAGCATAGAAGCAATTGTCGCCACAGCTCCAATAACGGATTTTGACGTCCCTAACTCATTCATAATTAAACTTAGCAAAGGCGGCGCAATAACAAATAATGAATGATTAAGGGAATGAGCGGCTCCTAAAAGGGCAATGTGAATATTTTTCTTTGAGTCTTCTAATTCACTTATCATTCCAAAGCCTTAACTTAAGATTAAAACTTTCTCAAATAAAGGCTTACGCTGCCAAACTCAACTTCCAGGAAAACTACATTTTTTGGCTTTAAACTAAACCAATACAGACCCTATCCTCTAGATTTCCTGCATTTTACCGTAAACGTAAATAATTCCCAAGTACAACAAAATTTAGGAACCCCCCATAAACTGGCCGGGGTGAGGTAGCCTGGTAGCCTATAGGCCTGTGGAGCCTAGCGCCCGGGTTCAAATCCCGGCCCCGGCCCCATATACAGTGTCCCCTCTCTGGGTTTTTGGAAAATGGCGTATCGCCAAGCTTTATTTTCCCTACCCTATCCACTCTAGGTTTTTATGAAGGATTAAGAACTATTGAAGCAAATTGCACTTTCTATTTGTATTTCTCTTTTTTCCAAACATGAAACTTATGGATAGTATATGTAAAAGTTACGCCTAAGAAAGTGCCAATTAATATGGATACCAGCCAGAGTATAAGTATCCAAGAAGAAGGGTCAACAAGCTCCAAGTTCGTAATCCATTCGGTTAATTGGAAGGATGCTTTAAGTGGGAAGAAAAGTATCCATATGGCTTCTTGGGGAAAATTTTGGAATGTTGTTAAAAATATTGTTAATATGAAGGGGGCGGAAAAAGACCATAAAAATCCAGCAAGCAAACCAGGCCAAATGTATCTTTTACCTAAAAATTTTAGGATTTTCATAATGGTGCCTTTTGCTCTTTGAAACCTCGACTCTTTTAGTTTTTTCTTAACCAACCTAAATTCTCCTAATTTGTTCGTCCACATAGGTTATTAGTTCATGGCGTGTAATATGAGATTATCTTCAATCCTTTGCTTCCATTTAAAAAAGGGTGGGCAAAGCTAATAGATTAGCTTTTGTTTATATAAAATGGAGTTACCTTGAGCACTCAAAGAAAGAGACTTGTCTTTCCCTTCGCTGCAATCGTGGGTTTGGACAAGCTTAAACTAGCCATTTTAGTGAATGCCATAAACCCCAAAATTGGCGGACTCCTAATAAAGGGACCTAAGGGTTCTGGAAAGAGCACCATTGTTAGGGCTTTGGCAGATATCCTTCCAAAAATTTTGGTTGTTAAAGATTGCCCCTTCAACTGTAATCCCCATGATCCTTCCAATATGTGTCCCAGATGCAGTGAAAGATACAAGAAAGGAGAAAAACTGCCCGTAGAAGAGCGAGAGATGGTTGTTGTTGACTTGCCCTTAGGCGCTACTGAAGATAGGGTTATTGGAAGCTTGGATGTGGAGAAGGCAATAAAATATGGCATTGAAGCCTTAGAACCTGGAATTTTAGCTGAAGCGAACCAGAACATTTTGTATGTGGATGAGGTTAATTTGCTTCCAGATCACATAGCAGACGACTTATTGGATGCTGCCGCCACGGGATGGAACATTGTTGAAAGAGAGGGCATATCCGTAAGCCATCCATCCCGCTTCATCTTCATTGGAACAATGAACCCAGAAGAAGGAGAATTAAGACCGCAACTTCTGGACCGATTCCCTCTTTCAGTTACTGTGGATAGAATAGCGTCAGTGGAGGATAGAATGGAAATTGTCAAGAGAAACATGGAGTTTGAGGCTGACCCAGAAAAATTCTATCAAAAATTTGAACCACTACAAAAGGAATTGCGAGAAAGAATAGCAAAGGCAAAAGAAGTGCTGAAAGAAGTGGTTGTTCCAGAAAATCTTCTGGAAGGCATCTGCAAAGCCTGCCTAGACCTAAAGGTTGACGGTTTACGCCCAGACATAGTAATTGCCAAAGCAGCCGCCGCCCTCGCAGCCTTTGAAAATAGAAAAGAAGCAACACTAAACGATGTTTTGGTTGCAGCGGAACTTGCCCTAAGCCACAGAACAAGAGAAGGCGGCTTCCTAGAACCAGCAACACCACAAGAGATAAGCGAGGTTTTCACTGCAACTGTGAAGAAAGTTTTTCATGTTGAAAAAACAGGGGAAACAACAAAGAAAGAGGTTGAAAAGAGGAAGTTTTTGAAGGGAAAGGCTGTTTTCTGGGCGAAAAAGGAAGCCACAGAAAAAGAGGAAGAAGAAGTTAACAAAGAAACCTTTCTCAAAAAACTGGATAGAAAACGTATGAGCCTTATTTTTTTCATTAACAGACTTTTTCGCGGCGTTGTTTTTGGATTTGGAAAAAAACTGAAAAGAAGCCCTAAAAATGCTCCTGTGAGTGAAGGTTTTCAAATAGGTTCGGATAAGCTGCGAGGAGAAACTTATGAAGAAAAAGTGGAAAAGGGAAAAGGCAATTTAAAGGGAATTCCAACAGTCAGCGATGCTGCTAAAGCGTCAGAAGTTTCGAAGGGTTTTCCAATAATTAATAATTTTAAGAGGAAAGTGGTTTCGCCTTCAAGTTTTTTTCTAAAAATGGGAAAAATTAAAGCTAAGAAGCAAGGGGTTTACGCTGGAAGGCGCGCTCAAGCATTAACAACCCTTCATAAGGGCAAGCCCTATGGATGGAAATTTCCCCAAGGAAAACCTGCAGACATTCATTTTCCAGCTACCATTCGGGAAGCTGCAAGAAGACAAGGAAACCGCGAAAAACCTTTGGAAACTTCTTTAAAAATCTGCCTCCAAGATGTGCGAGAAAAGCTCAGATCTTATAAAGCGCCTTTAACTATGATTTTTGTTGTTGATTTAAGTGGCTCCATGCTTCTAAATCTTGAGGCTGTTAAAGAAGCTTTGCTTAAACTTCATTCTAATGCCTACAGGTTTAGGGATAAGGTTGGGATTGTGGCTTTAAAGGGAATAAGCGCGGTTATTGTTCAGCATCCTATAACAAATCTTAGGGTTGTGGCTAATAAGCTGTTGAATTTGCGTATAAGCGGTTATACACCGTTAGCTGCTGGAATGTTAAAGGCTTGGGAAGTTTTGAAAGAAGTTAAGAGGAGAGATTCTTCCACAATCCCTGTTATGGTTATAATAACTGATGGAAGCGCAAATGTTCCCCTTAAAAGAAGTCTTGAAACTGGAGAAATTCGCAACATAGAGGAAATTCGAATAATTGTTAGGGAATATGAAGAATTAGCTGTGAGAGATGTAATGTCCGTGGCTAAAATGATTAAACGCGAAGGAATCCACACCATAGTCATAAACACAAATCCGCATTTTTATGGACGCGAAACCTACGGTTTCATGGTAACAGAAATCATAGCCTCAATAACCCATGGAAGTCACCACGTTATTGGAAGGCTTACCACACGAGAAGACCTAATAGAAGACATGATTGAAAGCATAAGGGAAGATCAAACAAAAATAGTTTCTTCATAATGTGAAAGGCATGTTTATGGATAAGAGAAGTGGAAAAATAGCCTTAGTTGCCCACTGCTTACTGAACCAAAATTCTCGGGCGATAGGTTTGGCAAAAAGTTTAAGCGTTATAAATGAAATTGTTGAGTTTTTGGTTCGCAAAGAGATTGGCATTATTCAAATGCCATGTCCAGAACTTGCTTATGTAGGTGTGTCAAGGCAACCTCAAACCAGAGAACAATACAACAACGCCAATTTTAGGAGATGCTGCAGAAAAATGGTAGAGGAGATTGTGAATCTAGTGCAAGAATATGCGAAGGCTGGAGTGAAATTAAAGATAGTTGTAGGCATTGAGGGAAGCCCAAGTTGTGGAGTAAACGAAATTTTAGGCATTTTCATGGAAGAACTACGCTCTAAATTGGATGAAGAGGGACTTTCGGCGCCTTTTTATGGCATAAGCCTTGAACGTTTAAAAGAGGACATAATCGAACTAGAAAAACTTGTTAAATGATTAAATCGGGGGCTTAACGCCTTTTTTGGCTTTCATGCTTGAATTCATCCACTTCTCAAATTCTCTTGACGGTGGATTTTCAACATAAAGCCTTTTCCTAAAAGCCTCCAAGAAAGCATTTTCTTCTCTTAGAAATTCCGCTGCCGTTAAAACTTTACATCCAACCTTTTCAGCTTTTTCAAGAACGCTCTTGGCTTTTTCTCGCCAGTTTTCATCTCTTAAAATGTGATGTTCCAAAATAACCACTTGCGAAAGGCTTACAACTTTTTCCAAGTTTTCCATTCCAGTTTGGATTTGCCTTTCATCAACTTTGAATCTTGCCAAATACGATGGTGGTCCGCCAATCATTAGCAGTTGAGGTTTTTCGTTGGCGATTATGTCTAATGTCTGTTTTGCCATGGGTCCTTGAACGTCTGGGGCGAACATGAACTTTTCACCTTCATGTTCGATGGTTGTCATTAAAATCCATCCTAAGGCTGAATCTTCTGGACCGTGAAAGACTGGTTCTGAAAACTTGACTTTTGTGGCTTTTCCGAAAAGGAAAGTTTTTCCATCGGCAATTTCAAGTTTTTTTGAATACTTTCCGGCTGTTTTCTGGAAAATCCATCCTCTGCGCCTTTGGCTGAAGTTAATTTTCTCTTTAGGATTTTTTATTAGAACCGTTTTTCCCTCGTAAATCTGCTTGGCTGTTTCGTCTTTGGCTGTCCAATTGCAAAGCCAATCCTCATAAGAAGGCGTATGATGGTCAAAATGATAATGGCTTAAGGTTACAATTTCAGCCTTTTCGGCGGCTTCTGCAATTTTTTCTCGAGCTTTTATTATGGCTTTAAACTCTATTTGGTGAGGCGGAAGACTAAAACGGTTTGGACAGAGGGAAACCCCAGCGTCTAAAAGAATGCGGATGTCTGGAGTTTCAACAAAGGTGCACATGGACCTAACGCCTAAGCTTTCAGCAGCCAATGGCACGACACGAATACGCTTTAACATGACTATTCAACACATGCGTAATAACTATAACTTTTTATCCCCACACAGCAATAAAGTTTCATGGCAAAAGGTACTAGCTCATGTGGTGGATATTTCCTGGATTCGTTGCTGGACTAATAACCTCAAGCCTTATGATAGCCTACTGGTTCTATCGTTTGAAATCAGCTATAGCCGAAAAAGGTTGGACTTATACCTCTCGCTTTTGGATACTTGTGTGGATTGCATTATTTTTGGTTCGGCAAGCGGATTGCTGAGAACGTCAACAGTCATACAAGAGGGAAGCATTATTGATAATATGTTGTTTTACACCACGTCAACGCTATATTTTATTGCTCTAGCGGCATTGATTGCTGGGGTAATACTTGATGCTGTGAATAAGGCCCGTCAATTTTCAAAATAAATCCAACAAAGCTATAACCTTTTATTTATGAGTGCATAAGGCTTTCTTGGCGGGCGATGACGACTCTGGCCCCGCTGAACCAAAATGATTGGGATCTTGAGTGCGAAGAGCTCGCCAAACTTTGGAACCTAACTCTTAGATAGCTCCTCCTAGGATTTTATAGCCCCTCTCCCTCTAGGTTTTTCTCTCAAAATCTGATGGCTTCTCCCATAGCTCAAACATTTTCTTTTTGAGTTCTCTTCTTTTTCTGTGGAGGAAGCGATATACGGTGCTGTGTTGGCTTCCGTTTATGAGCATTTGGATGGCTTCTCTTGCCGCTTGGGCTTGGTCAACGTTTCCAATTATGCTTACGGTATGCCCATAAACGCATATGTTAGCATCTGTCAACTCTTCTATTATTTTGCGGGTTTTTCCATCCATCCCAATTATTCGCCCTTTAATGCGTCTTATGTCTGACTCTGACCTTCCAAAAATTGTCCGCAAATCAATAACGTCTAAAATGGCTTCTTCGTCGTGGATTAAGCGGAAGGCATGTTCCGGAGAAAAGCCTCTTCCAATGGCGGTTACAACATCCTTTGCCTTAAAAAGCAGTGATGGATCATTAGCATTTTCAGCCAGCATTAGTGTAATATCGCCTGTTTCGCTGTCTATTTGGATTTCAACGGAAAGCTTCTCTTCTATAATCTTCTTGGTTTTTCCTTCTGGACCTATTAAGGCGCCTACTCGCTCTTTTGGGATTTTAAGGAATGCGCTTGGTCTTGCCATTTCCAGTAATCCGCCTATAACATTCTTCTACTGAAGGAACTTTAACGCCTAATCGGCTGAAAAATTTGTTTAGGTTTGTTAAATCTCTGTGCAAAAGAAAGTCTGCCATGGGATGCGAGAGCGGAACAGCCTGCGACATGTCAAATATTACTGGCTTGTTTTTCCAAATCATAATGTTGTATTCGCTTAAGTCTCCATGGACAAGTTCGGCTTTGTTATAAAGCCTTTTCAAATACGTTAGAAGCGTATTATAGGTTTTTTCTGGGTTTTTTGGAGGTTGCTCTTTCATGGATAGGGCGCTTACGCCATTTTCGCCTATAAATTCCATTATTAGGACGTTGTTTTTTACGGCTATGGGTTTTGGAACGCGGACTCCCGCCATCGTTGCCAATTCCAGATTTTTGAATTCTTTTTGAGCCCATGCAAAAATCAGCGAGCGTGTGTCGTGTCTAACTCCTTTAAATCTTGGGTCGCCTTCAATGTATTTGAGCATGCCCTTACGGAATTCTGCAGAGATTGTTAAGTAAATTTTTATGGCTAATTCTTTTCCTTCCCTGTCCTTTCCCCAGTAAACCCTTGACTCTTTTCCAGATTTGACTACGCCATGAATTTCGTCTATTGTTCCCTTGTTTAGAAAGTCGTATATGACCATTAGCGTGGAGCGGTCAAAAACTTCTTCTAAAACTTCGTATTCTTCGCTTCTCTTTTCCTTCATTAGCTGTTCGGTTTCGTACTCTTTTTCTTTTCTATGAAGCCTTTTTTCGATGACTCTCCTATGGGACACTAAATTTTCACCATCATATTAAAATCAAATTGTCAAGTAGCCCTTTTTTCGGAGTAGTTCCGCTTGGGCTTTTGTGTAACGCCAAATCAAATCGCCTCGCTTGTCGGTTTGGAAATCCCATGGAGAAACTAGGACTACGTCTCCTTCTCTTATCCAAACCCTCCGTTTCATCTTACCCCTAATACGGCATAAGCGTTCATTTCCGTCTTGACATTTAACCAATACCCGGTCAAAACCCAAAAGTTTAACAGCCACGCCCAAAACATCGTTTGCCGTAGGATAAACCATCTCGCTTAATTCTTCTTCGCTTAATACCTTCTTTTTACCCAACCAAGCACCTCAAACGCTTCTTTAAATGAAGTATACAACCTTCCTTAAAAGCATGCTTACTATATGCCTAAAACTTAAACTAAATTTTTACTATTTGGGCGTGCGGAATTCCCTCAATGTTTAGAATGGCCTCTGGATGCACATACCCCTTTTCTATGGCTTTTTGAACAATGTTCTTTCCAACCATGTTCACAATTGTGCTGTTAGCTATCATTTCAACCGCCTCATCAGCGCTAACCTTTGCGCCTTTATAAAACTCCTCTTTAACAGTGAATACGATTTTTCCTTCCCGTAATGTTTTTCCCAAAATTTCAGCATCACATATAGCCAAAAGTACATTGTTGCCCACTTTTCTAAGGTTCATGTAAACTTCCAATTTTTAGCCGCTCATTCTATAGTGGTTGCACGGGAGATTTTGCCCCGCAAGCTGCACATACTAGAAAGTATAGGCGTTTCTCCTTAACAATTTTTGTGTCTGGACGCTTGCAGACTGGACATACAATAAAGCTTTCCATATAACGCTGCAAAAGCCTATCAAAGGTTTCTTGAGAAAATTTTCCCTTAAAAATGGCTCTCTGCTCCTGCAAAGTGGCAGCGGTAGCCAACTCCCGCGTTAAAAACTTCAGTAAATGCTGGGGTTCACGGCCTAAAGCGTCAGCTATATCCTTGAAATTGTAAACTATTGTGCGCATGCCAATAACAGAAACGTTAAGCCTAGGAATTTCTAGTCGTTCCTTTTTAGAGTAGACTTCGGGAATTTGAGACCGCGCTTTCTTCAAAAGCGCTTCATAGTTGTACGCCATAGATTTCTCCAAAGGATAAATGAGGCACAATCATATTTAAGACTTATAACAAATATAAATGAAAAAGGAAGAAAAGCGAATGGGCTATATTTACCTATATACGGGAACTGGGGCTGGAAAAACCACAAACGCCTTAGGCTTAGCCTTACGCTCTGTTGGACACAAAAGAAAAGTTGTCATAATCCAATTTTTAAAATGGTGGAGAAAAACTGGCGAATATAAAATTCGCAGTATGCTTTTGCCCTACTATGAAATTTATCAGTTCGGCCGCAAGGGATGGCATGGACTAAGCAATTTAGGCGAAGAAGACAAAAAACTAGCCCAAAAAGCCCTAAAATTTGCGGAAAAAATCGTCAGGGAGAAGAAGCCGCATCTGCTTGTTTTGGATGAAATTAATTTAGCCGTATATTGCAAACTATTAGAAGTTAAGGAAGTTTTAGAATTCTTGGACAAAATTCCAAAAAAGACCGATGTGGTTTTGACTGGAAGGTATGCCCCAAAAGAACTTTTAGACAAAGCAGATTTTGTAAACGAAATCGTAGATGTCAAGCATCCGAAGGAAATGGTCACAACAAAAGGAATACAATATTAATTTAATGGTGGAAAATTTGAGTGAAGACAAAGCCATATGCAATCCACAGGATTATATTCGCTACTTTGCTGAAAGTAGGAAAGTTTCAGCGGATGCCCTAAAAATTCCTAAACGCTTACTAATGACCTACCAAAGAAGCACCTTTGAATGCGCAAAAAACCTAATCAACGGCAAACCCTTTGAATGGCTTTACGGCGAAAGCCAACCCTTCTGCATTGGACAATTTAACAACGTAGAAATAGGAGTGGGTCGTTTTTGGGTTGGAGCGCCTGCCAGCCTTCACATTGGAAGAAGCAATTGCTTGTGGAGCAAAAATAATATTTGAGGTCGGCGTATCTGGAGGCTTACAAGAATTTCTAAAACCAGCAGACATAATTATCGTAACAGAGGCAATTCGTGATGAAGGAACCTCCCATCATTATTTTCCACCAGAAGTAAAAGTTGAATCCTCTCCACAATTAAGAAATACATTAATCAAGTGTTTAAATGAAAGGAAAGTCAAGCATCATGTGGGTCCTGTATGGTCTACAGATGGCGTTTATAGGGAAACACTTGGCAAATTCCGCAAGTTTAGGGATGGCGGCGTTTTAGCCGTGAATATGGAAACATCCGCAATTTTTGCCATAGCCAAGTATAGAAACGTTGAAGCCGCTTCAGCACAGATCATCTCTGATGTCTTAACCGAGAAGGGATGGCTTCAAGCCTTTTACGAAAAATCAGTTAGGGAAAGCGCTGAAATTTTGCTAAAAGCCGTCTTGGAAACTCTTTCAAAGAGCTGAAAAGCTTAAAGAAGCCAAGCAATTTAGTGTTTAACTCTAAACGGTGAAAACATTGGATAAGCATAACCATCCCTACATTCCAAATTCTCAGCCAAAAATAAAACGGGAAATGATGCGGGAAATTGGCATTAAAAGCATAGATGAGCTTTTTTCGGATATTCCAGAAAAATACAAGCTAAAAAAACCCTTAAACATTCCACAATTCGCATTGTCAGAGTTTGAAGTTAAGAGGCATGTGGAAGCGTTACTTTCAAAAAACAAAACATGCAATGAAATGCCCATTTTTTTGGGCGCTGGATGCTGGCCCCATTACGTTCCAGCCGTTGTAAAAGAAATTGTTCAACGCAGTGAATTCCTAACCGCCTACACGCCTTACCAGCCGGAAATTTCTCAGGGGGTGCTTCAAGCCCTTTTTGAATATCAGAGTATGATTTGCGAGTTAACAGCGATGGATGTTGCCAACTGTTCCATGTATGATTGGGCTTCAGCTTTGGGCGAGGCAGCTCGGATGGCGGCCCGCCTTACGGGAAGAAATGAAATATTAATTCCAAAAATTATTCATCCAGAAAGGGCTTTAACACTTAAAACTTATGCTGAACCAGCTGGAATAAAAGTTGAAAATTTAGCCTATAATAAGGAAACTGGGCTGGTAAGCCTTGAGGATTTACGCAATAAAATTTCTGAAAAAACTGCAGCCATTTATATTGAAAATCCTTCCTACTTTGGCTTTATTGAAGATCAAGTTGACGAAATCGGTAAGGAGGCGCATTCCCATAGCGCTTTATTCATAGTTGGCGTAGACCCCATATCGCTTGGAGTTTTGAAGCCGCCAGGCGATTACAGCGCGGACATAGTCATTGGAGAAGCACAGCCCTTTGGGAATCCCATGAATTTTGGCGGACCACTTTTGGGGATATTTGCTTGTCGTGATGACATGAATCTGATTAGGCAGATGCCAGGGCGCATAATTGGGTTGACAACGACAACTGACAATAGTAGATATGGCTTCTGCATGGCTTTACAGACCAGAGAACAACACATAAGGCGTGAGAAGGCGACATCTAACATCTGCTCCAATGAAGCCCTATGCGCTGTAGCCTCCGCAGTTTACATGGCTCTGCTTGGGCCTCAAGGCTTAAGGGAACTTTGCGAAACAGTCTTATGTAAGGCTACTTATGCCATGCGCCAACTCTCAAAAATAGATGGCGTTAAAGCACCAGTTTTCAAATCCGCTCACTTCAAAGAGTTTACAGTAAATTTTGACGCTGCTGGGTTAAGCGTTAAAAGGATTCATGGAAAACTTTTGCAGCGTCAAATTCATGGCGGCAAAGACATTTCTAAAGAGTTTCCAGAATTGGGCGAAACAGCTCTTTATTGCGTTACTGAAATCCATTCAAAGGCAGAAATTGACCGTTTAGTTGAGGCTTTAAGCAGCATTTTAGCGGGAAGGTGAATGAAGTGTTCAAGCAAGCAAATTGGAACGAACCCATAATTTTCAACCTTGGAAGAGAAGGGCGAAGGGGACACATTCCACCGAAATTGGAAGAAGAAATCAGAAATGTTGTTGGCGAGGCGGATACGCTTATACCAAAGAATATGCAACGCACAAGCCAGCTTAGGCTTCCAGAACTTTCCGAGGCTGAAGTGACACGCCATTTTATCCGTTTGTCAGAGATGAATTTTGGGGTTGATTCTGGTTTTTATCCCCTTGGAAGCTGCACAATGAAGTATAACCCAAAGATAAACGAACAAATCGCTAATTTGCCAACCATCGCCATGCTTCACCCATACCAAGATGAAAGCACAGTGCAAGGCATCCTCGAAATTCTCTACAAACTTGAGCGTTGGCTTGCGGAGTTAACGGGGACTTATGAAGTTTGTTTACATCCAACCGCTGGCGCCCACGGCGAATTTTTAGGAACCTTGCTGATGCGTGCATACCACAAAATTAACGGAGAAAGCGAAAAGAGAAGCGAAGTCATCGTTCCAGATTCAGCCCATGGAACAAACCCAGCGAGCGCAACCATGGCTGGCTTTAAAGTTGTTGTTGTCCCATCAGATGGGGAAGGCTGCGTTAACCTAGAAGCCTTAAAAACGGCGGTTTCTGAAAAAACTGCAGGCTTAATGCTCACAAACCCAAACACGCTTGGAATTTTTGAAAAGAATATTGAAGAAATAGCCAAAATAATCCATGAGGCTGGAGGACTGCTTTACTATGATGGCGCAAACCTAAACCCCCTTTTGGGCATTGTCAGACCAGGAGACATGGGCTTCGACATAGTCCACATAAACATACACAAAACCTTCAGCACACCCCATGGTGGTGGCGGTCCCGGCGCCGGACCAGTTGGCGTTTCAAAAATTTTAGCGGAGTTTTTGCCCGTTCCCCGCATAGTCTATGATGGTGAACGTTATCGTTTAGTTTATGATAAGCCTCATAGTGTTGGGAAGATTAGAAGTTTTTATGGAAATGTTGCTGTTTTGCTGAAGGCATATGCCTACATCTTAAGCTTAGGTTTTGAGGGTTTAAAGGAAGTAGCTGAAGTTTCCGTTTTGAACGCCAATTACCTTCTTAAAAAACTGAAAGGCGTTAAAGGCTTAACCATTCCATATAATAGTGAAAAGCCAAGAAAACACGAATGCGTATTCAGCGCTAAACCATTAAAAAATGAAACTGGGGTTTCAGCCTTAAACATTGCAAAACGCCTTTTGGATTATGGATTGCATGCACCAACAATATATTTCCCATTAATTGTTGAAGAAGCCTTAATGATTGAACCAACAGAAACCTTTGAAAAAGAGGAGCTTGACAGATTCGCTGATGCCATGCAGAAAATCTGTGAAGAAGCTTACAGGAATCCAGAAGTCGTTCTAAAAGCGCCACATAATACGGCTGTTCCACGATTGGATGAAGTGAAGGCTTCGCATCCAAAAACTATGGCTTTAAGCTGGCGCATGTTCCAGAAAAAGAATATGCAAAAACCTTGATTTTCAGATAAATAGTTTATATGGCACATTAACGCTTATTCATGAAAGGATGTGTAAAAGGTTTGACAGAATTGGAAGATAAAGTTCGGGAAGCAGTTGGCAAAGTTGTTGACCCAGAAACTGGTTTAAGCTTCGCTGAGATGCACATGGTCAAAGAGGTTAAAGAGGAAGCACCAGGAGTCGTTAAGGTGGAGTTTATTCCATCAAGTCCCTTCTGCCCCATAGCATTCAAACTCGCCATTGACGTTAAAAATGCAGCAAAAACTGTTGGCGGAGTCAAGAAAGTTTCAGTTTATTGTCGTGGGCACATGATGGAGCAGCAGATTAACGAAATGGTTAACAAGGAACAATAAAGGCGCATTAACTCTTTTTCTTTATTTGTGAGCGTTTAGCCTATGAGCGTCAAGGGAGTGCATGAAATCTACTGTTGCGGCGCCCGCGTTAGGATTTCAGAAAAGGGCATAGAAGTCTTAAGCGAACCATTAATAACATATTGCCCACTGCATGAAGCTCTTTACGGAACTAAAAAGATTGACATTGATGCGATACGAAAAACTGTTGAAATGAAAGTTGCTGGTTTTGGCTTTTGCTGTGCAAACCGCCTTTTTGACGCAGAATCAGTTGTGGCTTATGGGGCTTCTGAGATGATGCGGGTTTGGCTTGAGAGAAAGCTTGTCGACTGTGCGGTTGTTGTATGCGAAGGCGCTGGAACAGTTATAACAGCAAATGGCAGGCTTGTGCAAGCCATCGGCGCCCGTTTAACTGGCATAATCAAAACCACGCCAATAAAAGAAATTATGGCGTACATCGAAGAAAAAGGCGGAACAATTTTAGACAAAGCCACAGCGCAAATTGACCAAGTTGAAGGCGTAAAAAGAGCTTTCAAATTAGGCTTTAAACGCATTGCCGTAAGCGTGGCCGGCTTCCAAGCAAAAGCCATAAGCAAAATAAGAAACTTTGAAACGGAAGCGAAAGCAGAAATCCTCATTTTTTCTGTTTGCAACACATGCGTGAAAGAAGAAGACGCAAAACACATAGCCAAGGCGGATATTGCATGTGCAAGCGCTTCGAAAATCCTTCGAAACGAAATTGGCACCAAAGCCCTACTACAATTGGGCGTTACAATACCAGTCTACGCATTAACAGAAAAAGGCAAAAATCTTGTCTTGGCTTATTTAGCCGAGTTTAAGGATAAGCTAGTTGTTTTCAGAACAAAGAAGCTTCCATACCAAACGGAAAATAGGGGTCCAAAGCTTAAGAAAACATGAACTTTGGTTGATGCTTTTGTATACAGAAATCACCAAAAGCATGGAATGTATTCTCTTACCCTAAATCTTACTCCTAATTTTTTGGCGATTTCCCCAACTTTTGAAATGTCAACTTCAGGAATGGCTACTGCGGTGATTTCGGTTTCAAAATTTTCCCCTGCTTTTTCTATAAACTCTAGAACGCTTTCAAAGGCATTTTCATAGGCTGGCTTACAAATTTCATTGTATATTTTCTTTTCATGAGCGTTTAAGCTAACGCTTATCTTATCCACACCAGCCTCCTTCAATTCTTCCACAACTTCTCGTCCCTTGTTAATTAGGTATCCTTGCCCGTTTGTGTCTATCCTGATGCGGACTGGTTTGCCATAATAACGTTTTATCCATTTGCAAACTTCTATGAGACAGTCTAGCCTTTCGAGGGGTTCGCCGAACCCACAGAAGACAATTTCGCTCCAACTTCTCAAATTTATAATATCTTGGAGTTTCTTTATTATTTCGCTGGTTGAAGGCTCTCTTGTTAGTTTGAGGTTGAAGCCGCCTACGCTTTCCTTAAAATTTCTTATGCAGAAATAGCAGCTGTTGGAACACCTATTAGTTATGTTTAAATACAGTTTATTTCCCAACCAGTAAACGGTTCTTGGAATTTTTGAAATAGGCATTCTTGCTCACTTTATAACGATAGATGAAAGGATTTAAATGCTAATTGTGGTTTTATGGTTTTGTTATTACGAGGAGAAATCATGGTTAAATACATATTTGTTACAGGCGGCGTGTTAAGCTCAGTTGGCAAGGGCATAGTAACTTCTTCCATTGGGAAAATGCTTCAAGCCAGAAGTTTAAAGGTTACTGCTGTAAAAATTGACCCTTACGTGAATGTTGATGCTGGAACAATGAACCCTTACATGCACGGAGAAGTTTACGTGACAGACGACGGAGGTGAAACAGACCTTGATTTGGGCTGGTATGAACGTTTTCTTGATTTAAACCTTAAAAAAGACAACAATATTACCACGGGTTTAGTTTATAGGGCTGTCATTGAAAAAGAGCGTCGAGGCGACTTTCTTGGAAGATGCGTCCAAATTGTGCCTCACGTGACGAATGAGATTAA
>JARYMR010000020.1 GCA_029907045.1 Candidatus Bathyarchaeota archaeon | reverse complement strand
CTCATAAAATTCTAGAGGGTATGCGCTGGCAACATCGAAATCGTATGCTTGCCTCTGCACCTCTTGAGTGTTAACAACCGGAATCATAAGCAAAGGTGCATCCATTATCCCACCAATTTGAGCGGGCAAATATTCTCTAGAAAAGTTGAGCAATGTATCCAGAGCAAGCATTAGGGCATCTTCGTCACCGTCACAATCTCTACGTTTAGCGGAATGCCAAACTGGATGAGCATAACAGACGTTTAAGTTTGTAAAGCCAATTATGCGCCCTAAAATGCCTACAGAAGTGTGGGGAGCCAAACCAACAACAAGATGCCCAACCAAGTCTTCTATTCGCTTAACATTATAGTAAGGTGAAAGCTTGTAGACTTTCGTTAAAAGTTCATCCAAAAAGTTTGCAACCCGTATAAAGTATTCTGCACATTTTATAGGAATAATAACGTCTTGAATTTTTAGTTCACATATTTGGTTTGCATCTGTTAATGATGCACCATAAATATCGCGATTATAACCAAGCTGCCTAAGCCTTTCCATGGAAATCCCGATCTCTGATGGTTTAAAGTGGGTTAAAGGAGCATTGGTAGCATCAAAGCGCACTGTTCCATCCTTATAAACTGACAAATCATACTTAGCTCGCAAAATCCCCTTCTCAATAATTTCAGGTGTTTTACTCTCATTTGATAACCCCTTAACACCCTTCAAAACTTTTGGAATAGACACGCCTAAATGTTCACAAGCATTTTCAAGCATCTCCTTAAAGTTAACACTCTGTTTTTGATAGGGATTAGTTCGCACTTTACAGATTGGACACTCATCCCCATTCAAAACTTTACCACATCGAGGACAACTTTTCTCAAAAACTGTTTCGGAACCACAAGCTGGACATTTAACCCTAAAAGTGATAGTATTGCAAACCTTGCATTTACGCTTAACAATATCCACAAAAACGCGCTCTTTTTTAGCCGCTTCCACAATATCCCGCTGAGCCCCGCCAGCTAAACCTACTGGAAAGAGAATATGCACAAGCGGTTTCATCTCCCGCCTTTTTGCCTTTTCAGGTCTTCCCATACGTGTCCCAACAAACGTCACAGCTTTTTCCCGAATTTCTACGCCAGCAAGTTGGCTGATTGCTTCGATGATGGATTTAGCGGAAGAAAAGTCTAGGGTATTTGTCGATTCATAACCTAGGGAGAAGGCAAAAGCATGGGCATCTGCCCCTTCAATAATGATTTTGTCCTCCGAAACTTTGTGGGGTAAACATATCGTCTCCAAAGCCTGCTTAACAAGTGTTCGCACCTCTCCAACAATTTCACAAACTAGATTCCCCTCTTTCTGTACTTTGGAGTTAAGAAGCCAACTTCGAAGTTGTTCAAGCGCCTCAACAGAGCGAAGATTTGACCAGAAAAACGTGAAGGATGGGTGGAGAGGCACATGTAGTGCTAAAGATAGGGTGATTGCTTCTTGAATTGTTGGTTTATTGGTAAAGGGATTTTTCAAAAAGGCCTTAAGCCTTTCAAATGAAATTTTAGTGATTTCTGCTAAGCCTTGAATGTTCCCATTAAGCTTTTCTGTAATAGCCTTTTGTAAATCTTCAGCCCACCATTCCTCTACATAACCAGAAGGCGCAAGAGACTTACTATTATACAAGAAATCCCCAAAACTAATCAGAATATCACCCAAAAAAAGAATTTTGGAAATGTTATCTTTCACATAGCTGAAATGTTCAATAGACACACGGACAACAGAACCATCTTTTAACAAAACAATAGGCGGTTCCATGCTGTCAACTGGAACCACAACCCCCCCTTTTCCAGGAAGCTCTAAACGGAGTTGCGTACCAGCAGCCAGAAAACCTTGAAGCACAAGCATAGTCGCCGGATGAACACCTACAGCAGCCAAACCAGTATTCCGCGCTCTCCCATATCTTAGACGAAAACCGCCGCGAGTGGATGGAAATGAGAAGATTGGGCGCCCAGCAATCACTTCATCCATAAACCCTGCTGATTTTTTCTCAGACTTTTTTCGAAAATCCTTCAGCCAGTCCCATCCAGCAATGCCAAGCTTCTCAACTATAGCCAAAACTTTGGAAGACCGTCCCACGACGCCATCATTCACAACCCTAAGCGCTCCACCCCGCACACGATTAGTTTCAATACGTGGAAGATTACGGAAAGAAGAAACCTCAATAGGGTTAGATTCTGTACCAGTTACCTCCACAGGAAGCCAATGAAGCGCCTTCCTAAGTTCATCATCTGAAACGTGATATTGAAAACGACTCACAGAACGTTCATAAAGCCTCATCTCCTCAACAAAACGTGAAATTTCATCTTCCGTAGGTTTATAGCGATCCAGCCCCAACAAGCGGCGCACAAAATCTGCCACAACCAATGTTAAGGCTTGATCTGTTCCACCAGCGGAGCGTATTGGACCAGCAAAATAGACGGCAAGATAACGTGTTCTATCATAGTTTGTTTTAATTTTCACTTGCGCCACACCTTGCAAAGGGGCTGCTGTAAGCCCTTCCGTTAGAATTGCGAGGGCGGTGCGCACCGCTTGTTCAGCTGCTGCTTCTGCTTCCATGTGCCCAAATTTGCCATAGACAATTTCTTCAGCAATTTTAAAGGCTAATTCCTCCCTTGAAAGTTTCGTGCTTAGTTCTCTAATGCTTTCAGCAACACCCTTTGGTCCTACAAGACCCTCCACCAAGTCAGCTAAATCCTTGGCAATTTTACATTCAGGTTTTAGTGCTGGGTCAAAGCCTTCTTCTCTTGCCTTCTGGCTTAAAGCGTATAAATGCTGAAGTTGATTTTCTAAAGTTTCCACATATTGCTTGTAGGATTCGCTCATGGGACCATTCATGCTACAACACGCCCTCTCTTGTGTTATCACAGTTTATTTTGGTTTTGTGACACGGAAAAATCAAAAAGAAGCGTGGCAGAGTGGGTTTATTCCGTGTGAATTCTACACAAAAATATAGTAGACCACTTTTCCTTAGAACGTCCAGTGGCTTTTTCGTAAGCCTCTTTTGCAATTTTACTTCGTTTTTCGACGCATTCTTTACAGTTCATGTGACGCAAATCCGAAGGCCCATCACAAACTCCACAATTTAGCAGTAAAACTTCGCCTAAACCTCTCAACGTACTCCACGCATATTCATGCTCATCATATTGAAGCTCAAAATTCGGCCAGACTTCGTAAGCATTCTCATTTCCCAAAATCTTTTTTAAAGCGTTAAAATAGTTCTCAAAGGATGTCAAAGGCTTTTACGACCTATGACCTTTTATACCTTCAATGATTTCAGAAACCTTCTCTCTAACCTCAGCATTCTCAACAATATTACCGGTCACTATGATATTTGCCCCCGCAGATGCCGCCGCCAAGGCTTGCCCTCTCGTTTTTATGCCTCCTCCCACAACCAAGGGAACATCAACATAACTTTTAACAAACCTAATCATTTCTGGAGGAACAGGCTTTTTAGCACCAGATCCTGCCTCCAAATATATGAAACGCATGCCCAAATATTGCCCTGCTAAGGCATGCGCAGCAGCAAGCTCGGGTTTATTGTAAGGAACTGGAACTGCTTTTCCAACAATACCAGCGGTTCCACCATCGCCAATAATGATATATCCCATTGGAATGGGTTCTAAACGGTATTTCTTAACAAGAGGAGCGCCTAAAACTTGGGCACCTATCAAGAAATAGGGGTCAACAGAGTTTAACAGCGACATGAACCATATAGCGTCTGCATGGCGGCTTATGCCAGTGATATTGTTAGGAAAAAGAATTACTGGAATCTTTACGGTGCGTTTAACAGCCTTAACAATGCTGTCTAGATGCGTTGTGGAAACAAATGTGGAACCACCAATCATTATTGCTGCTGTTCCGCTTAAAGTTGCTTTAGTAACAATTCTAGATGCTTGAGGGGGAGTAACCTTCTCAGGGTCTATAAGGGTTATGTGAACTGCACCTTCCGATTCGATTTTTTCAAGAAGATATTTCTCAACACGCCCTACCATAAATATCAGCCTATCCTTAAGCTCTTTGAACCTCCGAGGCTACGCTTTTCTTTGGACTTCCATAAAGTTTGTCAGTAAATAAACAGTAAACATCAACCTCGCTTTGCGCTGGTTTAACATTAAACTCTTCCTTTAAACCGCAACTTCCACAACCAACAATTGCACGACCTTCCTCACGAAGAATTTCAACCCTAACCGCTTCCTTTCCACACTTTGGACAAGAGAAGAATTTAGGCAATCGTTTCTTAGGAATTCGAACAACTTTTCTCCTTCTTCGCCCCATACTCAAATCCTTCTATACCGTAAAGCTTACATCACCCCAGTATTTTATTTTTGTCCTTAAATACGTTTATAACCACAAAAATAATGAGGATGCACCCATTTGGAATTAAAACCTTCAATTCTAGAATTGGACTTTCAAGAAGTGGAAATGAAAATAAGGCGTTTCATAAGAGATTATGTGAAGAAATCAAAAGCGAAGGGCGTAGTTTTAGGATTATCTGGAGGCATAGACAGCTCCACTGTAGCCGCCCTCTCTGCTCTAGCCATAGGCGGCGAAAAAGTGTTAGGGCTTATACTACCAGAAAAGGAAACCTATAACGAAAAGGATGTTAAACACGCCGAACTTGTTGCTAAAAAATTTGGTTTCAAAACAAAAATGATCGATATTACTCCCACTTTGGAAACATTCTATAAGTCAATACCAAATTTTGATCCAAAAGATAACTTGTGTAAGGGCAATATAAAAGCGAGAACCCGAATGATTTACATTTATTATTTCGCCAATAAGCATAACAGGCTTGTTTGCGGAAGTTCAGACAAGTCAGAAACTATGATGGGCTACTTCACAAAATGGGGAGACGTAGCCGCAGACATATCACCAATAATGGACTTATACAAAACACAAGTTCGAAAACTCGCACAACACATAGGGATTCCAAAAGAAATCTTGGCAAAACCACCCTCCCCCGCCCTTTGGCCTGGACAGTTGGCAGAAACGGAACTTGGCATAAAATATGAAATTTTGGACCTTATTCTTTACGGACTTGAACATTTTATGGAAACAAAAGACATAGCCCAACAGTTGGGTGTGGAAAAGAAGCTTGTGGAGAGAATAAAAAATCGGTGGCTTTCCATGGAACATAAAAGAAGAATGTTATTAACCACTAAGCTTGAGTATCGCACCGTAGGAGCAGATTTCAGACTTCCCCGCGCTTACCATTAACGGAGAATAATAAAAATGGAAAACATAGTTAAAATAGCATTGGCGCAGATCAGCTGCAAACGTGGAGACAAAGCGGCAAACATAAAGAAAATGGAAAAATTGGTAAACAAAGCCAAAAAGCAAAATGCCCACCTTATAATTTTTCCAGAACTTTCATTGACAGGCTATACTGTTAGAGACCAAATATACGAGTTAGCAGAAACAATACCAGGACCATCAGTTAAAGCCTTAGAAGGCATAGCCCAGAAAACAAACGTTCATATCATTTTTGGCATGCCAGAATTAAGCGAAAAAACTAAAGCCACCCTTTATAATGCAGCGGTTCTCATAGGTCCAGAAGGCTTCATAGGAAAATACCGAAAAATGTATCTTCCAACCCACAGCGTCTTTGAAGAAAAAAGGTATTTCCGCACAGGATATCGCGTAGAAGCTTTTGAAACGAAAATTGGAAAAATAGGCTTAATCATATGTTACGATATATTTTTCCCAGAAGTAAGCCGCCTAACACGGCTGAAAGGAGCCCAATTAATAGTTTGCATCTCTGCTTCTCCAGCAATAAGAAAAGCATTTTTTGAGGCATTAACCCTAGCAAGGGCTATAGAAAACACGGCTTTTCTGGCTTATGTTAACCTTGTAGGCATAGAAGATGGCTTACAGTTTTGGGGAGGAAGCCGGCTTGTGGGACCTAATGGAAAAGTTGTAGCCCAAGCAAAATATGATGAAGAGGACCTTGTGATGTGTGATGTGGATTATGCGGATATAAAGCCCGTGGAAACTTTCGTTCCTATATTAAGGGATTTGCGCCCAGAACTTTTCGACGAATTAAAAAGGCAGGCAGAGGAGTTATAAAATAGCTTACTTAATCTTTTTAACAGCCATTTCTATACGGTTTAATGCCTCTTCCAAATTTTCATAAGCTGTAGCATACGAAATTCTTATGTATCCTTCGCCATGAACACCAAAAGCAGAACCTGGAACGGTCACAACACCCGCCTCTTTCAAAAGAAATTCAGCAAACTCTTCTGAACTCATGCCAAAGGCGCTTATGTTTGGGAAAACATAGAACGCTCCTTTTGGAAGGACACAATTAAAACCTTCAATTTCCATAAGCCTCTTGTGAACTAATCGCCTTCTCCTGTTAAACTCATGCAACATATTCTTAACAAAGTCTTGTGGTCCTTCTAATGCTGCTAAGGCGATATGCTGTGCTAGGCTATCTACACAAGCAACTGCATACTGGTGGACAAGCCAAAGGAAAGAAATAAGCTCCTTTGGACCATAAATGTATCCAACACGCAAACCCGTCATCGCATATGTTTTAGAGAAAGAATTAACGACAAGGGTACGTTCCCGCATTTCAGGGAAAACAGCAAAACAACTGTGTTTAGCGTCATCATAAACTATTTTCTCATAAACCTCATCTGAAATCACAACTATATCATGCTCAACAGCAATCTTTGCTAAAGAAGCCGCCTCATCATGGGAAAGAACAGCACCCGTTGGGTTGTTAGGATAGTTTAGTATCATCACACGTGACTTTTTTGTGACCCGCGATATCACATCCTCAATTGAGGGTTTGAAAGAATTTTCCTCACACAAAGGAACAGAGACAGGAACACCGCCAGCCAATAGAACACTCGGTTCATAACAAACAAAGCCAGGGTTTGGAATAATCACTTCATCGCCAGGATTCACTAGCCCAGCAACAGCTAAAAAAATGGCTTCTGTCCCACCGGCAGTAATAAGTATTTCAGCGTTTGGATCATAACGAAGACCATGCTCTTGATAGGCTTTCTGCGCTAAAGCCTCTCGAAGTTCAGAAATACCATTAGTTGGTGTATAGTGAGTTTTACCTTCTTTCATGGCTTGCCAGCCAGCATCTAAAGCATGTTTTGGCGGCACAAAATCGGGTTCACCAACGCTCAAATTGATAACATTTGGTGTTTTTTGGGCTATTTCGAAAAAGCGGCGTATTCCAGAATACTTTATGCCTTTTAAGCGATCTGCGGGTTTAAAGTTTAAAACCAAAGGGCCCCCTAATCCTACACTGTTTCCTTTAAAATAAAATGTTTGTGTTAGAAAAGCGTACTTTTAATCATGACATTCGGCAGTTTAAAATAGTGGTCGTATACAAAAGTGTATTCATTCGGCAAGTTTGTGGAGAGAAAAGTTTGAAACTTAAAGAAAACATCCAAGTCTGGTTAACAAACGCATTAAATGATCCTATTGTCAAAATGCTTGCTAAAAACAGCCACTTAACAAAAACTCAGCTTGAAACATTGCTTATTGACATTTTAGCCGAAAATATTTCGGGTAAACAACTAAAATACGACGAAAAAGCCAGATTAAGGTTATCAAAGGCAAAAATAAGCCGTGGAGCCTTTAATAGAACTTTAAAACAAGCAAAAGAAAATGTCATAAAATCAATTTATACTATATTGCTTCTAGGATACTTGGGAGTTTTTGAAGATACAAAACTCGACCCCTATCTCGAAATAGCAAACAAATTACACGAGTTTATGGAAGCATATAAGGAGATACCAAACAAAGACGGCGCACTTGGCGAACATTTAAAACTCATCAAAATGGTTAAAGAAGAGCTTGAAAATAGCTTGAAAAAGCTTTCAAACCCCACTGAGGGCTTTGCGTGACATCACAAGTCACATACAAGTAAAACATACACAAATTTGCTGTGCCAATAGAGGCGCAAAATAGGGCTGAAAATCCAAAAATCCCTAAGACTGCCCTTTTTAATTTATCATCGCAGCCGTAAGCGCTGTATCGCTGAATTGTGATGTGTGATGTCATCGAACTTAATATCCATGATTTCACCGTAATCCTTAAATCTTCTATGGTAAAAATGTGATGTGTGATGTAACATGCTTGAATCAAGCGTAATCACATATAAATCACAAGTGAGGTGCTCTACTTGGATATACTCTTGATTCTTATAGGAGGCCTGCTTGCTCTAACAGTCTGTACTGCTTTTGAGTATTACAAGCAAGTGCAAAAGGTGCGGAGAGAATATGAAAAGGCAAGAGAAATAATTGACGACATAGTGGTGAGTTTTAATAGAGAGTTAAAGCAGAAAGCTGAACAGACGGAGCGGATGGCTTATAAAGTTGAAGCCCTTTCCTCAAAAAGTGAAAGAGCGATAAACAAAGCTGAAGAAACCCATAAAGGGTTGCGGTCTTTAGAGGAAAAGGTAAGTAAAGTTCTGGAGTATAAAGAGGAAATGTCAAAAAGGCTTGTTGAAGTTGATGAAAAAGTTAGTGCTCTTTCTGCAGCGTTTGAAAGGTTAAATTTAAAGGTCTCGGAAGTTGAAGAGCAAACTCGGCGGTTTTCTATGGTTCCAGAGGCAAAGATTGAGGCAGTAATACCCATAAAAAGAGAAAAGGCCTTAGCTCCTCTTACAGAAACAGAGTTGTCTGTCCTAGAAATGTTGGCTTCTGAAGGCCCTAAAACTGCGCCTGAGATAAAAGAGCGGATTAAGCTTAGCAGGGAACATACAGCGCGGTTGATGAAGAAGCTTTACGAAGGAGGTTACTTGGAGAGGGATACAAGCAAAATTCCATTTAAGTATAATGTGAAGAAGGAAATGGAAAACATTCTAAAGAAGAAGGAATTAGCCCAATAAAGTTTCATTGTGGTGTTTGCTGTTTAGGCAGTATTTGCGGATAAGTGGGCATAATCCTATATTTCAGGCGGTTAGAGGCCCCAGCTTTAGCAAGCAATCCTTTGTTTGACATTCTGTAGAGGTATGTTGCAACCGTGCTGAGACTTATTGGCTCTTTTAATTCTTGTTCATAAACCAACTGGACATCCCGAGAAGAAAACCAAACCAACGGAAAATGCTTCTGAATTATCATACGAACTTTGTTATATTTATTTAGCTGATCGGACGCCAAAGGAGTGGAAGCCCCCGGGTTTCCTTCACCAGCGGATACCCCACCTAAAAGTTCCACCATATCTAATAGGCGAAGAGCTTTCTCCCTTGTTATTTGGCCTTCAAAGGCTATAGTATATTTATTGCCTTCACTATCGAAGAGTTCTATGCGCATTTTTTTAGCTGGCATTAGTCGAAGCACCTAAGTTTTGTGTTTCACAATTTTACACTTTACAAGTTATAGCTGTTATGGTAGAAGAGAAAAAAGGAAAAAATGCATTAAACGAATAAAAAGGAAAAAGAAGGAAGTTTTTCGATGCTTTTGGTTTTACAGACTTCACATTTTCTCTAAATTGAAAAAAGAAAAAGAAGCTTAAAATAATGTTCATTTCCAGTAGAAATGGAGGGGTGGCTAATTTACAGAAAAGAAACAAGAAAAATTAAATAATTTAAAAGAAGAAGTTAGAAAAAAGGCGCTATTAAGTTAATTTCACAAGGTCTCGACAAACTGTGAACTTAGTGATAATTTATTAAGAAAGAAATGTAAGAAAAAATTGCCTTTATTATCACGTTTATTTCTTTTGTAAGGGACACCCCTCTTTTTCCTTTGGAAAAATTGTCTTTTTCTATTTTTATAGCAAACTATGTTTTTGGTTGATTGTCAAAAATCTTTTACAATAAGTATTATAGTAATTTTAATTATCTTTACCTTTCAGAGTATATTTCAGTTACAGAGATCAGAAACAAACTAAAGTAAAACTTATAGAGTTCCAAAAGAAATCGTGGGGTGTGCCTTTCTTTAATTATGATAATGAACAAGATGACAAAGTTTTGTTTTAAGAATTTTGTGTTAGCAATTTAGTTTTTTGTATGGCAGAGCTTATTTCTCTACTAGAAAAAGGGGCGTTACCACTAAATCTACTGAGTCCACTGAGGAATCAAAATGAACAACATACTTGATGACGTGTTCAGGAAATTTATTTCTAACAATAAGATTTTCAAAAACAGAGAGGTCTTACGGCATGATTATTTACCTGACAAACTGCCTCATAGAGAAGAGCAAATTGCTCAGCTTGGAGAAACCGTTGCCCCAGTTTTAAAAGGTTTTAGAAGCTCTAATGTTTTTATATACGGAAAAACTGGTACAGGTAAGACGGCAGTAACCAAATATGTTTTAAGTCATTTAGAGGCTAAAGCTAAGGAGTTTAACGCCCCTGTTAAATTCTGTTATGCAAACTGTCGCATGGCTGGGTCTGAGTACCGCGTTTTTTCAGGGTTATGCCAAAGCGTAGGCGTGCGTGTCCCATTTACTGGTTTGTCTGTTGGCGAAGTTTTTGATAGGTTTAGAACTGGTTTAGATACTTTAAAAATTGTTTTTATTGTTGCTTTAGATGAAATTGATGCTTTAGTGAAAGTGCGCGGAGACAGTCTCCTTTATGAGTTAACGAGAATAAATGAAACTTTACACGATAGCAAGGTTTCCATTGTAGGCATATCCAATGACCTTCGCCTGAAGGAGTTTCTGGATCCGAGGGTTTTTAGTTCCTTAAGTGAGGAAGAGATTGTTTTTAGGCCCTATGATGCTAGTGAATTGGGCAACATTTTGCTGGAACGAGCAAAATTAGCGTTTCATGAAGGAGCCTTGTCTGAAGCAGCTCTAAGTCTGTGTGCTGCTTTGGCGGCTGCGGAACATGGTGATGCAAGACGGGCTTTAGATCTATTACGTGTTGCTGGGGAAGTTGCCGAACGCAAGGAGGCAAGTTTTGTAACCGAAGAGCACGTTCGAGAAGCTGAAAAACACATCGAACACAACCGGGTTGTTGAGGCTCTCCGAAACTTAACGCTACACTCAAAACTTGTGATTTTAAGTGTGTACCATCTGAGTAGGGCAAACATTCATAGTGCCATCACAGGCGAAATATATGATGTGTATATGGAGCTTTGCGGGGAAGTGGGTGTTACCCCCTTAACACAACGACGGTTAAGCACGTTGGTAAACGAGCTTGATTCTATGGGGTTGTTAAATGCTAAGGTCATAAGCATGGGAAGATATGGGAGAACGAAAAAAATTAGGCTGGAAATAGCGCGCACTCTTATTAACGATGTTTTCGCTAATGACAGTAGGCTTGGGCGTCTGGTGGAATATGAAGCGAAAAGCCTTTCAAAACATGCTAATCGTGGGAGTTGAAGACGGAAGTTTCCAAAAGGGAGTAACCCGTGAAACCCTTCTTGCCATAGTTTTGCTAAAACAAGTCACTATTGAAAACGTAAAGGTCATAAAAATAACTGTTGATGGGTTAGATGCAACGGAAAAACTTGCCAAAATCCTGGAAAGTTGGGAATTCGATGCTGTTCTGCTTGCTGGCGTATCTTATGCGGGTTTCAATCTTATCAACCCAATGCTAATTTCTGAAAAATTCAAAAAACCCGTAATCATAATAGCACGAACAAAACCAAATAATAAAGCGGTAAAACGCGCCCTCAAAAAACATTTTGAAGATTGGGAAACACGCTGGGAAATTTTTCAAAGGCTAGGCCCAATTCACAAAGTCACCATCAAAAGTGACGAAGTCCCATTGTATATAGAAACCGTAAACACAAATGTCATGTGGGCTTCCAGCCTTATTCGATCCTTATGCTTTTGTGGTAAAATTCCAGAACCCCTTCGGGCGGCACGATTAATTGCGCGTGGTCTATCTTAAGAAAAAGATAGGATGCTGACTTCTAGTGTTTGAAGGTTGACTATGGGAACTTTTCCAGGTGTCGGGGTAAATCCGATTCTTCTCATATACTCTGTTTGTTCTTGCCATCCCCCCGAGTTTACAATTAAAACCCCACGATAAGTTGTATAGCCTAATGCATGTATGTGCCCGGCATGAAAAATGTCTGGAACCCGCTCAATAACTAGGCAGTCTCTGTTTTCTGGAGAAATGGGGGTTTTTTCACCATATATGGGTGCTAAGTGGCGACTTTGCAGTAATAGCTTCATTGCTTTTTCGGGCTGGTTAGAATCCATTTCAGGAACGGTGGGAATAACGTCATCCAAGCTGCGACCATGATATAGCAGAACTTCCACGTTATGGAGGCTTAAAGTGCAGGGGTTTCCAAGGGAATAAAACTTTCGGGTTTCTTGCAATTTTTCCAAGAAGGGATTTGATATGGGTGGTTGGGGCAGCGCTTTTCTAGGGGCATCATGATTTCCTGGTATTATCACCACTTCTATATACTCTGGAATTTGTTCAAAAAATTCTCCAGCAAGCCTATACTGCTCATCAATGTCTTTTATTGCCAGTTCTTTAACTTGGTTTGGATAAACTCCTATACCATCCACAATATCGCCTGCCACCAAGACATATTTGACATGACTTGCTATCTCCCTCATTTTTTCATTCCCATATTCGCCCTTAAGCCATAAAAGAAAGCGATTAAAAGCCTCTCCTTGAAATTTTGTGCTGCCCACATGCATATCCGATGTGAGCACAGCGTAAACTGGAATTTGTGCTTTATGGGGTGTTTTGTGTGCTATATCAGGTAAGATTATGTCTTCAACGAGTAATAGGTTGCTTCTTGTTTTTATAACGCTAAAACAAACAACCTGATCAATGAGTAGGCACCGCGCTTTCTTCAAAACTTCTGCTGGTGCATTTTGAGGCACTAATAGTGTGGCATTGACATTCAAATCCTCCACTGTTAGCAAGATTTTTTGTTTTGCCTCCCTCTTTTCCGTGACCATGCCGATTATTTTTAAACGTGTGTTTGGAGGCGATTTTAGGGCTTCAATAATTGAAGTTGCACTTTTAACATCCATCCTTTGTCTTAACAACTTTTCTGTGCGCTTAAACCTATCTTGAAAATATTGCAGATAATCCTCTATAGTTCCGCCTGAGCTTAGCTTTTCTGCTGGGTTATCAATTACCTTGATGTGTGCTTCGATGTCTTTTGCAAATGGATGGAATTTTCCTTTTCCAAAAAGTGGTACGGTTTCTTGTATCTTTTGGGATGGTTCTATTTGTTGAAGAAAAGCCTCTTCTGGTGGTTTCTGTTCTTTTATCAACTCTTCCAGAAAGGATCTGCCAATGAAAAGAGGCTTTTCCGTTAGCATTCCAATTCTTTGTATGGCTTTGTTCACGATCTCTGTCGGATCTTCTGTTGCTGCCAACCTGCTTAGAAATTCGAAGGCTTCTTTGTCAAGCTGGTATCCTGCCTCAATCGTTAATTCTACAGCTTTGTGCAACTTTTCATTTTGACTCATACTTTTAGGGTTCTCCAATCCATTTTTTTAGGAATTATTATGAAGCCTTCTTCCAAGTCTCCTATTGTTTCGGTTTGGTTTTGCATGTGGAGATAGGCTGTTAGGGCTGCTGTTACTGCATCGATTTCATGGGATGTCAAAGTGCGAGTTTGGATGTCCCCTTCTATTCCCATACTCTTTAAAGCTGTTTGAATCTTTCCCCACTCTTTTAAAGGCATGCTTAAAGCCTTTCTGGTTGAGGTTGGATGTACTTCTATTGTTTTATATCTTTTTTCCAGTATTAACTTGTTCACTTTTATAGCTCGTAATGTTAGCTTTTTCATTACCGGGAGGCCTGGCGGAAAGACTCTATATCCCCTCTTTATCATTTCTTTATCTGCCTTTCTTAAAATTCCCTCCTTAGGCAGCCTTAAAGGAGCGTCTATTGCAACAATGGATGGGTTATGACTTAAAATGCCCTCAAGAAGTTCCTCGTCTGTATAAACTAAATTCGTTTTTATCACTTTATCCTTCCATAAAGCCCATCCAGTTGGATTTTTGGGGCTTCCAGCTAAATCTATACCTATTATAGTTGATGTTTCCAATTCTAACACTCACACTTATGTTTGTATTTTAACTTTTTATTTAGATGCGTTTATATTATAGGGACGCAGCAAATTTCGGTTGGTGATTGAAATGAGCGAATTACGTAAGGTTCAACGTACTCCCAGCGGCACATTTTTCGTTTGTTTGCCTAAGCGCTGGGCTGAACGCCACGGATTTAAACCTGGCTCTGTGGTAGCAGTCAGTGAAACTAGCGAGGGCAAGCTTCTTATAGACCCTGAATATGGAGCTGAGCTTTCTCCCCGTACTATCACTTTGGGGCCTAGTCCTTATTTGAGTCGTGAGATCATAGCCAAGTATCTCTTAGGGTTTGACATTATCACTATTGAGGCGAAAGAGCGTATTAGCTTTGAGGTCCGCGAGATAGTTAAGAATGCTGTTAGTCGACTTATTGGATTAGAAATTGTAGAAGAAGATTATTCCCGTATAGTTTTACAATGTTTGCTGGAATCCTCTGGCTTTCCACCTGAAAAAATTCTTCGAAGAGGCTACACAATTGCTGCGGGCATGCACCGTGATGTTGTTAATGCGGTGGTGGATAGAGACTTGCACTTAGCAAAGGCGGTTATAGCCCGCGATGATGAAGTGAATAGGCTTTATTTCCTTTTAGTGCGCATTCTTCGAACAATAATTCAAAACCCCAGCCTAAGCGAAAAACTTGGTGTGCGTCCAATTGAATGTTTGGATTATCGCCTCGTAGCAAGTTTAGTCGAAGCTATCGGCGATGAATGCGTTAGAGTAGCATTAAAAGCAATAGAGTTAAAGGGCAAAACTTTAGCTGAAAACTTTAAGAAAGCCTTCGTCGACCTTCACCTTGCTTGTTTCCAAGCCCATGAGGATGCCTTGAAGGCTTTTCTGACGGGGGATGTAAGTTTGGCAGAAAGTGTTCGTGGCGAAAGAGAAAAAATTGAAAAGATATTTTCGAGCATAGAAAAAGTTGCCAAGGAACAATCTCTGGATATTATGCCTAATCTCCTTGCTGCCGCTTCCATGTTAAGACAGATTTATGAGCACAGCGTAGACATAGCCGATTTGGTGGTTCCCAAAAAAGTGTAGTTTCCCCATTCTAATAGGGAAGTTTATCCACTTTTTGCGGTGGTTTAGCCAAATGGACACTATCGCCTAATCTCAACTCAGTAGTATATTGAATCATTCCATTCACACGACTGTTCGACTCAATTGTTATACTCTCACCATAGATATTTTCTGCTTGCGCGCCAGTTCTTAGAAGAATACGTCTTCCAAAGATATCTTCCACCTGTGCTTCTTTCCCAATATTCACTTCATCAGCCTTTATGGGTCCATGTACTTCGCCTTTTTTTCCAATCTTTACATAATGTGCAATTGTTCCCTCGACAGTATCTATTGAACCGCCAACTTCAACACGGTCTTCTGCGATGACTTTCTTTGCGTGTAACATTCCGCCTACATCAATATTTACTGCTGAAATTTCGTCGCTTGCTTCCACTTTGCCGCCTACATCTAATGTTCCAGAGAGCTTGAGAGAACCGTCTACTGTCAGTTTCCCGCCAACCTCAATTTCTTCCCCTTCTCCAGAACCCTTTATTTCCACTTTGCCGCCTACATCTATAGTCTCAAAAGTTAAGTCGCCTTCTACTTTAAATGAACCGCCGACATCTATTTTACGCCCCTTGCTTTTGTTGGCCAATAGAACTGTTCCGCCCACGTCTATACTTCCAAACTCAAGCTGCTCAGTTGATTCGAAGCTTCCACCCACATCAATTCTGTTAATTCTGCCTCCACCGACTTTAGCTGCGCCGCCGACATCAAGCGTTTTAATATCTACTTTTGACTCTGTCGAAACGCTTCCGCCGACATCAATTTCGCTGACATTCACTTCACCTTTAGCCTTAAAGCTTCCTCCTACATCTATTTCTTCAGCTTTTACCATGCCATCTACTTTTAGGCTTCCTCCTACATCTATCTTCTCTGAGACTAAATCTTTGCTAACAAATAATGTCTCATCTACCTCTACATGTTTCGCTGACATCTTCCCGTAAACTTCGAGGCGACCATCGTCAATTTCAACTCTATTTCTTATCGTCAAGTCTCCGTGAACTGTCAAACTGTCCTTTGCTTCCAAATTTTCAGCTGAAAGGTTGCATTCTAAAATGTTGTTGCCTTCACAGTAAACTGTACCAGCCACTTCCAGTTTGGGTGGAGTTCCAATTCCTTTCACAGCCGAGTTTCTGCCTATAATCAAATCTCCATTTACAACTTCTAATGCCACTGTACTTCTGGATGGAACAGATATTTTATTATTCATTTCTTTAAACTCCTATATGAGTTATTTTTATAATACCTTAAAAGGGGGACTCACGTTTGGTTACTACCTTCGCAATGTTAAGCTGCCGTTCTTATGAATTGAAATGCTGATGCCTTGGCTTTTTCCAGTTCAAGACGAGCACACATTATTTCGTAATTTCTAGTTGTATCTGTTTCCACACAAGCAAGATTAACTGAATCATCTTTGACATAAGAATTTTTTATGAAACCAAGCAGTTTCATTTTTTGTTTCCAGTTTAATACATTTTTAAATTGATTCGTCATTTCTTTTCACCTCACATTTTAACTGAAATAGAAGTGACGTTTAACATCCCTTAAAAGGCGACGCACATTATGAAAACACATTTTGTAGTTACAACTTGTTACCGTGCCTTATTCTTCTAATGCTGCAAAAAATTTTCGCATTCGCTTAAATGTTTCCAAATATTCTAAGCCCCATTTTGTTGCCCCATATTTGACTGAGTCGTTCACTTTTGTTTCTCTGATAAAGCCATGAGAAACTAGAAAGCTTAGAACTTTCTTTGTTCGATCCACAGGCATATTAGCACCGTAAGAAATTCTCGTTAGTGAGCATATCCCTTTTCTGGCAACTATCCCAATTATATCTGCGTAAATGTCATACTTTGTCCTTCTTCGTTCTTCTCGCAAATGCTCTTATCCTCCAGATTCCACTATTATTAAATGCCACATGCTTAATCTTAATTGTGGTAAATGCTATGCACCCATTCACCTTTGAAGACAAACAGTATCATATTGCATGTGAGAAAGGTGACTTAGCCTACTATTTGCTTGTACCTGGAGACCCAGAGCGTGTTCCGAAAATTGCCTGTTACTGGGACTCTGCCAAAGAAGTGTCTTGCCATCGAGAGTTTCGAAGTTTCACAGGCAAATATAAAGGCGTCCCAATTTCTGCCCTTTCAAGTGGCATTGGTCCGGCTTGTATGGCTATTGTTGTTAATGAGGCTTCGCGTGTTGGGGTGCATACTTTTATTCGTGTTGGCAGCACTGGCGCCATACAAGAAGAGATAAACTGTGGCGACGTGATTATTTCTTCCGCTGCTGTCCGCTTGGATTATACGAGCAACTGTTACGTTATACCTGAATATCCAGCTTTTGCCAGTTATGAAGTTTTATTAGCTCTCATCGAAGCTGCTGAAAACCTTGGCGTAAGCAACTATCATGTTGGCGTGACTGCAACCACAGCAGACTTTTATGCTGGACAAAGCCGCCCAACAATTAAAGGCTACACGCCGCACATGGAAGATCTGCTCTCAACTTTACAAAAGGCAAAAGTGTTAAATTTTGAAATGGAAACAGCCACCCTTTATACTTTAGCAAGCCTTTGTGGACTAAGGGCAGGAGCCATCTGCGCTGTATACGCCAACAGATGCAAAAACGAATTTAAACAAGGAGCAGGCGAAGAAAGCGCCATAAAAATTGCAAACGAAGCCACAAAAATACTATATGAATGGGACAAGAAAAAACGCCAAGAGAAGAAAAAATGGATTTTCCCTTCCCTATTAACGCG
>JARYMR010000001.1 GCA_029907045.1 Candidatus Bathyarchaeota archaeon | reverse complement strand
GATTATGGCGCAATCATGATACATCCAGAAAAGAAAGTTGTCTTTGTCTGCGACTTATGCAAAGACAAGGGTGAACCCCAATGTGTTAAGTGGTGTCCAGAAGAAGCCTTAGACTGGGTTACAAGCGATGTCCTAGCCCAAAAGGCGAGGATTGCCGCTACAAAGAAACTTTTCCAAGAAGCCCTAAAAGTTACTTCAATAACTTCCTAAATCTTCCTTTTTCTAATTAATTTAGTGAAGAATTTGAATTAGTAGATTAGCAATTTCTGTGGCTACCTTTGAAAGTTCAAGCGTTAAGCCCTCTCCGAAATCAGCCTTTTTTGGCTCTATAAGCAGCAAGGCAATTTTTGCTTTCGTAGTTTTAGTCAGATATTCACAAAATATTCTTAATGGAAGCATATGCGTAGAAAATGCAGGAAAATTTTTTAACGCCTCTGTTTGGACAAGCCTTGCATCTCCAGGTTTTAAGCCTAAAAGGGCAGCGTCTATCAAGAGAATATGTGTGGGATTGAAATCTATGATTTGTTGAATAAAACTTTCGGGAACAGTTTCACATTCAATAAGGTAAACTTTTTCAGAAACCTTTTCACGCAAATTTTGAACTATCTTAACTCCCATAAAATCGTCCATGCGAATGGGATTTCCAATACCAGCCACAACAACCCTTTCAGCGTCTAAAAACCAATTTTTTAATTCCTTTTCAAGGCTATATTTTCCGCTGAACAACAAAACTTCCCCACAAAACAATTAATGATAGAAGAAAGGAAAAGGGTTTACCTTTGCACCGTTTTTATGAGCTTCTTTTCCCTATTATAAATTTCAATTGCTAGTGGCATTTGTCCAACTGCGAAATGGGTTGCGCATCCAAAGCATGGGTCATAAGCCCTAAAAGCCATCTCCACCATATTTAATATTCCATGGTCAACTTTGTCGCCGTGGATTAAGCCTTTAGCCGCGTTCCGAATAGACATGTTTATGGATGGGCTATTGTTGACGGTTGCCACTATCAAGTTCACATCTTTTATTAGTGCATTCTCATCCAAAACATAATGATGAATTAGGGTTCCCCTAGCCGCTTCCACAACCCCTATGCCCTCTCCCGGTTCGCCTGGCTTGTTGCGCACATCCTTGCTTGTTATTTCTGGGTCTTTGCTTAACTCCAAGGCTCTTTCAGCTGCATAAAGCAGTTCAATAAGTCTAGCCCAATGATAGGCAAGCGTCGAGTGAACTGGTTTTCCGCCGAGGGTTTTATACATAAACTCGTATTCTTCTTGCGCTATTGGTGTAGCCATGCCCTCTGAAGCGTTCAATCTTCCCAAGGGTCCGACACGGTATGCTCCGCTTTCTGGACCATCAACAAAGCCTTTCCAGCCGATCTTCTTTAGGTAGGGGAATTTGACGTAGGTCCATTCTTCCACATGCTCTGCAATGTGGTCAAGATAGTTTTTTGCTTCAAATTTCACGAATTCCTTGCCATTTGGGTCGACTACTCTAATTTTGCCGTCGTAAAAGTTCACTTTGTTGTTTTCATCAACCAAACCCATATAATAAGTCTTCAAAGTGTAAGCATCACTTTTGATTAAGTCAACATACTTGCTGTTTCCAAGCACAATATCATGGAAAAGTTTCAGCGAAAACTTTGCAAAATTCACGGCTGAAGAAGCCATCTTCTCAATTTCTTGCCTATCCTCTTCGCTTAAGTGCTTGGAAATTCCGCCTGGAATTCCACAAACTGGGTGTGTAGCTTTTCCGCCAATTATTTCAGTTATCCTCTGACCATAAGCCCTATGCTTTATGACCTCTTTGCCAATGTCTAACCCAGCCTTTTCAATAACACCTATAATATTCCTCTTTTCAGGCGGAGCATCCGGACCCACTATAAAGTCTGGACCGCCAAGATAGTAAAAGTGCAATGTGTGGTCGTAAATGAAGTAGCCACAGTACATGAGTTCCCTAAGCTTTTTCGCCGCCGATGGCGGTTCAACATTAAAGGCTGAATCTAAAGCTTTTGTTCCAGCCATGTGGTGGGCTACTGGGCAGACACCGCATATTCTGCTCGTCAAAAGCGGCATGTCCTCAGCTTTTCTTCCAATGCAGAACCTTTCAAAGCCCCTAAGCTCTGGAATTTGCAAATAAGCATTTTCAACCTCTCCAGCGTCATTCAAGAATATGGAGATTTTTCCGTGTCCTTCAAGCCTCGTTATTGGGTCAATAATTATATTCTTCATTCTTTCATCACCTTCCTCCTAAGAATTGAAGCTGGTAAAGCGTACATGTAAAATGTTCCAAGAGGATCTTTTATTTGGCTTATTAGCTTCTCAACCTCTTCCTCCGTATACTTTTCCTTCTCCTCTTCCAAACCAAGTATGGAAGCCAAAGCGCTTATCATGGCTGCTCCTTGTTCAGGCGAGTTGGGGCAGGGTCCACCACATCCAGTGCACGGCATATCTGCCTTCAAGCATCTGGCACCGCATCCACCACGGGTTGCGGGACCCATGCAAAGAATACCTTGCTCAAGTAAGCATCTTTCGGGTTCTGGAGCCTTTTCATAAACCCTGTATATTTTCGAGATTTTCTTATTCTCTTTCTTTCTGGGGCATTCATCGCATACGGATTTTAATGGGGCAAGCACAGACCCCTTTGGTGGCAATTCGCCTTTTGCTATTACTTCCACAGCGTATAATGTGCGTTCAACGGCTGGTGGACAACCTGGAACATAATAGTCAACTTCCACCGTTTGGTCTAAAGTTCTAACAGTGTCATAAAATTCTGGAATTTCCAGCTCGCCCTCTTTAACCTTCACTTTAGGTTTTGGCGTTATTTTGTCTGGATTCATTGTGGAAAATGTTGTGCCATAAACTTTTTCAAAAATTTCCTTTCTGTTCGAAATGTTTGCTAGGCCTGGTACGCCGCCGAGGTGGGCGCATGCTCCGTAGGCAATAAGTATTTTTGATTTCTGTCTCAAAAGTTTAGCCATGTGTTCCTGTTCGCTGTTGCGTATTCCGCCATTAAAGAAGCACGCATCTATACTTTTGTCTGGCATAGCTTCAACATCTTTGTATTTTATGTCCATGGCAACAGGCCAGAAAACAATGTCAGCCAATTGTAAAACGTCCAAGATTTTCTCGTTTATGTCTAGAACGGCGATTTCGCAGCCTCCGCAGCTTGCAGCCCAATAGAAGGCGAATTTCAATTTTTCTTTAACCATTTTAATTCTCTCCTTTTTGAATTTGGTTTAAAAGTTCGGATGGTTTAACCCTGAGCTCGTTTAATCCAAGTTCTTCTGGCGAAAAGCCCATGGCTAAACCTAATAATTGAGGATAATGCAGAACGGGTATGCCAAACTTTTCGTTGAAGGCTCTTTCTATTCGTGGCTGGTTCATGTCAAACATCATGTGGCAGAAGGGACAAGCCGTAATTAATGCTTGAGCCTTCACAGCCCTAACATGGTCAAGTTTTTCTTTAGCCATTTGGAATGGCACTTCCTCGTTTAACCCAATTATTGGATTTCCACAACACTCAGTCTCATCCATATAATCCAAACATTCTGCGCCAGTCAGCCTAATCAAGTTTTTAAGCAATGTGGGATTTTCTGGGTCGTCGCCGTGTCCAACATATTTTGCTGGACGAACTAGGTGGCATCCTGAATGTTGGGCTACGGAAAGGTTGGTTAAGGGTTTTTTAACGGCATTCTTTATTTTCTCAAAGCCTACATCCTCAGCCAACACGTGCACGAGGTGTTTAACTTCTATTGTTCCTTTGAACTCCATGCCTATCTCCTTTAAATGAGCGTTCACTTCTTCTCGCAATTTTTTGTCTTCTTTTAACATCTTGTTAGTTTCATTTAAACTGCAGAAACACCCATTGCAGAGGGTTAAAATGTTTAGGTTTTGCTGTTCTGCCACGCAGAGGTTTCGTGCAGCCAATGTTAACATTAACTCATGGTTTATTGCGTCCATGGGATAACCGCAGCAGTTATATGTTGGCATTTCAACCAATTCCACGTCCAATTTTTCAAGAACTTTTCTTGCAGAAATTTCATAGCTTGAAAGCCTATAGGGGATAACGCATCCCAAAAATATCAAGTATTTTGGCATTTAGCTTTTCACCTTTTCAAAAGTTTTCACATTTTCAAGAATTTTTGAAGAGCCAGTAACTTCGAAGATTTTTGCAATTTCTTCCAAGTTCGGCTTTGGCAATGGCGGAAGTCCAAGCTCCGCCCGTTTTTTGTGGCGTGATTCCACAATTTCGTAAACGTAGCCTCCCTTCAAGAGATTTGTGGCGAGTTCTCTGTAAACCAGTGGCATGACGCCCTTCTCTTTTACGGACAGGTTTCGTAGAACACGTACTATGCCAGCGATTTCCACTCCTTGCGGACAGTGGTCAACGCATGTAAAGCACGATGAACATAGCCAAAGGGCTTCATCTGATAAAAGCCTATCTTTCAGTCCTAACTGCACCATTCTCGCTATTTTTCTCGGTCTGTAAAAGTCGCTGAATCTTGAAATTGGGCAGTCAGCAGTGCATGTTCCACATTGAAAGCAGAGCATTAATCTTTCTGCGCCATGCATCTTGCTCATTTCGTACTTGAATTTCGGATTCATTTCCTCAGCTTTTATTACACTTACGGTTTGTTCTTGTGTTTCACTCATTCTTTCTCCCTCCATTTTTAAGCGGGTTCGGTCCAAGCTTTTTTATTTGTTCAACCATATCCCCTACGATTGCGGCGAACCTGTCTCCTTCACTTGCGGAAACCCATTCCAGCCGCACACGTTCCGGCTCAATTCCAAGTTCGTTTAACACTTTTTTCAAAAGCTTTATTCGCCTTAAAGCTTTAAAGTTTCCGCTAATGTAGTGGCAATCTGAGGGTAAGTGGCATCCAGCCACAAGCACGCCGTCTGCGCCGTCTTTTAAGGCTTCAAGAATGAATATTGGGTCTATTCTGCCACTGCACATCACACGCATAATCCTTATGTTTGGCGGATATTGGATTCGGCTTACTCCAGCCAAGTCTGCACCAGCATAAGAGCACCAGTTGCAGAGAAAACCAATTATTTTTGGTTCAAACTCTGTTTTTTCGTTCATGCATATGCCTCCAGAAGTGCGGCTTTGACTTGGGCGAGCATTTCTTCCATTGTGAAATGTCCCATTATAATAGCTTTTGTTGGACAAGCCGAACTGCAAGCGCCGCAGCCTTTACATAAAGCCTCAATAACGTGCGCGACGAGTTTCCCATCTTTTTCTTTCATTTCAATTGCACCGTACGGGCATAGATATTCACAAATTCTACATCCACTACATAAATCTTCATTTACGTTTGCCACAATTCCTTCCATTTCAAGTGTTGGTTTTGAAAGTATGGTTGCGGCTCTTGCAGACGCAGCGCAGGCTTGTGCTATGCTCTCGTCAATGTATTTTGGGGAGTGCGCCATTCCACAGAGAAATATCCCTTCAGTCGCAAAATCCACAGGTCTAAGTTTCATGTGAGCTTCCAAGAAGAACCCGTCTTTTGTTAGTGGAACTTTAAGCATTTCTGCAATCCGCTTGTTATCTGGGTTTGGAATTGTGGCTGCGCTTAAGACTAAAAGGTCTGGTTCAACTTCAACTTCAGCCTTTACCACTGGTTCCCAAAATCTTACTTTTAATTTACCGTTTTCGTTTATAACAACTGGTTTTCGCTCATCTGCATAATTTATGAATGTCACGCCTTTTGCTGAAGCTTCACGGTAATAATCCTCTTTAAAACCATAAGTTCTAATATCCTTGTATAAAACGTAAACTTCTGTGTGCGGATTAACCTCCTTGATTTTCAATGCATTCTTTATTGCTTGTCCGCAGCATATCCGTGCGCAGTTGGGTCTTTCCTCGTTTCTTGCTCCGACACACTGAATCATAACGACACTTTTGGCGTTGAACTGTCCATTAGCTATTTCCTCTTCCAGTTCATGCTGAGTTTTCACCCGTGGGTCTAAACCGTAAAGATATTCTGCTGGCTTATACTCCACAGCGCCCGTAGCAACTATGATTACGCCGTGTTCAACCTCTTTTTGGCTTCCGTCCTGTCGTTTTATGCGGGATTTAAAGTTGCCAACAAAACCGCTAACGTCTGTGACTTCTGCGCCTAGGTAAACGTGGATTTTCTTATTTTCTAAAACCTCCTTTACTAAAGCTTCAAGTTTTTCCTTTGGATTTTCATTTTCAAGCAGATAATGTATTTTTCGCAAGTTTCCGCCTAGTTCTTTTTCTTTTTCTACAAGATGCACTTCAAAACCTTGTTTTGCAAGCTCTAAAGCGGCAGTCATGCCTGAAATGCCGCCACCTATTATTAAAGCGGAAGGCGTAACTTGTATCAAAGGCTTTTTTAAAGGCTGCAGTAATCTAGCTTTTGCAACAACTGAACGCACAAGGTCTTTTGCTTTTTCCGTTGCCTCTTTTGGTTGGTGCATGTGCACCCAACTGCACTGGTCTCGAATGTTTGCCATTTCAAACAAGTACGGGTTTAAACCAGCTTCTTGAACAGTTTCCCTAAACAACGGCTCGTGCGTGCGTGGGGTGCACGAGGCTACAACAACACGGTTAAGCCTATGCTGTTGAATTTTCTCTTTAATGAGTTTCTGTGTGTCCTGCGAACAAGTGTAAACATTTGCCTCAGCATAGACGACATTAGGCAAAGTTTTAGCGTATTCCACCACTTCTGGAACATTTACAACTCCGCCTATGTTTATGCCGCAGTGGCAAATGAAAACGCCAATTCTGGTCTCTTCACTGCTAACATCCCTTTCAGCAGGATATTCCTTTTCAGCCACCAATTTTCCACGTTCAGAAGCGATTACACTCATGGCTTTGGACGCTGCGCCGCTTGCCTGTGCAACACTTTCTGGAATATCTTTTGGAGCCGAGAAGGCTCCGCAAACAAACACGCCTGATTTTGAAGTTTCAACCGGAGAAAAAGTTTCGGTTTCGCAGAACCTGTATTGGTTAAGCCTTATTCCTAAAGTTTTCGCCAGCTTTTCAACGTTTTTGGGCGGTTGCATTCCAACGGACAAAACAACCATGTCAAACTCTTCTATTTTGGGCGTCTCATTCTCAACATAATGGACAAAGAGGTTGTGGGTTTCGGGGTTTTCGTTTACGCTGGCCACTCGGGACCTTACAAATTTTATGCTCCACTCGGTTTTGGCGCGGTTATAGTAGGCATCAAACTCTTTCCCATAAGCGCGCATGTCCATGTAAAATATTATGCAATCCAGCTTTGAGGGAGTGTGTTCTTTGGCTATTACTGCCTCTTTTATGCCGTACATGCAACACGCCGCGGAACAGTATGGGTTTCCAATTTGGAAGTCTCGTGAACCAACACATTGTATGAAGGCTATTTTCTTTGGAATTTCGCCATCTGATGGTCTAAGAACCAATCCGCCGTAAGGTCCGGAGGCGCTTAATATGCGTTCAAACTCTATGCTTGTCACAACGTTTGGATAACGCCCATAACCATACTCGCTTTTCAACTTAGCGTCAAAAGTTTCGAATCCGGGCGCAAGAATTATTGAGCCGACTTTTATTGTAGTTTCGCTGTCTTGTTGGTCGTAGGCTACAGCCTTTGCCTTGCACACTTCGTAGCATGTTCCGCACCCAATGCATTTTTCACGGTCAATTTTATATTTTAGTGGAACCGCTTGGGGATAATCCACATAAATTGCGCTTCTCTTGCTAAGTCCTTCATTGTATGCGTCTATAACTTCTATTGGACATTCCTGTGCGCAGAGTCCGCAGCCATTGCACTTATCCTCGATTATGTAACGGCTACGTTTTCGAAGTCTTACTTCGAAGTTTCCGGCTTCCCCATTTACCCCCGTTATTTCAGCGTTTGTCAAAATCGTGATGTTCGGATGTCTTCCAGTTGTCACTAGTTTAGGCGACAAAATACACATTGAACAGTCATTAGTTGGAAAAGTCTTGTCAAGCTGAGCCATAACCCCGCCTATGCTTGGTGATTGGTCAACTAGATACACTCTGAACCCGGAGTCTGCTAAGTCTAAAGATGCTTGAATTCCAGCAACGCCGCCTCCAACAACTAGGACGGCACCAACTTTTTTATTTGCCATTTTTGTCAGTACCCCCCTAATGCCTTGTAGAAAGGAGTCGTCTCTTCAATGTGGTCTACGGTTATCATTCCTCTTCTGCGCATATTCACTATGTGGGAAAGAATATCGGCAGGCTTCACGTTGGTAACCCTTGCCAAGTCCTTGACGGAAAGTGGCTTGTCTTTGGTTAGGAGGCGAATTTTTCGTCGAATGAATTCAGCTTCAACTGTTTCGCGGAGGAGAGAGTCAATTTGCTCTTGTGGAATTTTTTCTTTGTATACGTTACTTTTTTCCGTTATCTCTCTTTCTCTTCCAACGAGAACCCTTAACCTAGAGTCTGAAGCTGCATCTTTAGCTGCGCGAAGATTTTCAGAAATCTCCCAATTCGGTTTTTCTCCTGACACTGGTGATGGTCCAAGTTTTCTTATTTGTTCTGTAAAATCTGTGACGATTTGAGCAAATCTTTGTCCTTCTGCTGCGGAAACCCATTCTAATCTTAACCGTTCTGTTTCCAAACCTGTTAGTGCCAATAGCATCTTCAGCATTTTGATTTTTCTTTCTTCGTGTAAGTTTCCCTCCATGTAATGGCAGTCTCCGGGGTGACATCCCATCACTATGACCCCGTCAGCACCGTTTATGAACATCTCCAAAACAATCACAGGGTCAACTCTGCCACTGCACATGACTCTGATGACTCTAATGTTTGGAGGGTATTGAATTCTGCTTACACCTGCTAGGTCTGCGCCAGCGTAAGAGCACCAGTTGCATAGAAAACCAATTATTTTTGGTTCAAATTCAGCCATGAACAGTCCTCCTTAAAATGGCAAGTCCTTGGATTATAAGTTGTTCATCCGTAAACTGGTGCATTGTTATGGCTCTTTTTGGGCAACTTGCCGCACAAGTTCCGCAGCCTTTGCAGAGAACTTCGTTTACCTTTGCTATTCCATTCTCATCCTTTTCTATGGCATTGTATGGGCAGATGCTTATGCAAAGTCCGCATCCAACGCATAGGTTCTCGTCAACATGGGATACTGTCCCCTCTGCTTCTAGTAGTTTATTAGACAATATGATTGCTGCTCTGGCTGCCGCTCCACATGCTTGTGCAACGCTTTCGTCAATGAATTTAGGCCAATGGGCCATTCCGCATAGGAAGATTCCGTCTGTCGCAAAATCGAGTGGGCGAAGCTTCATGTGAGCTTCTAAAAAGAACCTCTCTTTCGTCAATGGAACCTTCAGCATCTTTGCTAGGCGTTCATTATCCGGATTTGGGATTACAGCCACACTCAAAATCAGCAGATCTGCTTCTATGGGAACCCAACTTTTTAAGATGGGTTCCCAAGCCGAAACTATCAGTTTTCCATCTTCTACGATTGTTTTAGGCTCATGTTCTTCATCATAGCGTAAGAACAAAACGCCCTTAGCGGCAGCTTCGCGGTAATAATCCTCCTTAAAACCGTAGGTTCTAATGTCCTTGTATAACACATAAACCTCTGTTTCAGGATTCACTTCCTTAATTTTTAAGGCGTTCTTTATCGCTTGAGAACAGCATATCCGAGAGCAGTTTGGTCTATTCTCATTTCGTGCTCCAACGCATTGAATCATAACTACCGTTTTAGCCTTAAACTGTCCCTTGGCAAGTTTTTCTTCTAATTCGTGTTGTGTTAAAATTCTTGGATCCTTACCATAAAAATATTCTGTGGGCTTATACTCGGTAGCTCCTGTTGCCACTATAATAACTCCATGTTCGATTTGTTCTTCATCTCCGTTAGAAAGAATTGTAGTTTTGAAGTTTCCGACATATCCGTCGATTTTGACAATTTCTGCGTTGAGGTGAACGTGAATCTTCTCATTTTCAAAAATATTCTTGATAAGGGAATCTAACGTTTCTTGTGGGTTTTTGCCTTCTAAAGTGTAATAAATATGGCGCAAATGCCCCCCAAGCTCCTTTTCTCTTTCAATTAAGTGAACATCAAACCCCTGTCTAGCCAACTCCAAAGCAGCAGTCATTCCAGATATGCCCCCTCCTATGACCAAGCCGACGGGGATAACGTTCGTCAATGGTTTTTTCAAGGGCTTTAGTAACCTTGCCTTAGCAACAATGGCTTCAACAAGGTCCTTAGCCTTTTCCGTTGCTTTTTCAGGATCACGCATATGAACCCAGCTGCACTGGTCTCGAATGTTAGCCATTTCAAACAAGTATGGATTTAAGCCAGCCTCTTGGCATGTTGCTCTAAAGAGCGGTTCATGAGTGCGTGGTGTACAGGCTGCCACAACAACACGGTTAAGGTTAAGTTCCTCTATTTTTTCTCGCATCTTTATTTGAGTGTCTTGCGAGCACGTGTAAAGGTTTTCTTCTACATACACTACATTCGGCAATGTTTTGGCGTACTTTACTACTTCTGGAACGTTTACTATTCCACCAATGTTTATTCCACAATGACAGATGAATACGCCTATGCGAGGTTCTTCTCGGCTCACGTCTCTTTCAGGAAGTTTTTCCTTAACAACTACCAGTTTTCCTCTTTCAGAGGAGAGTAGGCTTATGGCTTTTGCTGCAGCTGCACTTGCTTCTGCAACGCTTTCAGGAATATCCTTGGGGGCGCTGAAAGCTCCGCAGACGAATACGCCAGGTTTTGATGTTTCTATCGGTGAGAAGTCTTTAGTTTGACAAAATCCGTAGTTGTTAAGTTCAATTCCTAAAACTTCGGCAAGTTTCTCCACATTTTCTGGAGGACGCATGCCAATGGACAGCACAACCATGTCAAACTCTTCACTCTTCGGCTCTTCATCTTCAACATAATGTACGAAAAGGTTGTTTGTTGCAGGATCCTCTGTTATTCTTGCAACTCTGGATCTTACGAATCTCACGTTACATTCTTCTATGGCACGCTTATAATACTCGTCAAATTCTTTTCCGAAAGCCCTTATGTCCATGTAGAAGATTGTGGAATTCAGCTCTATAGGGACATGTTCTCTGGCAATAATTGCTTCTTTAATGCTGTACATGCAACAAGCAGCTGAGCAATAGTTATTTTTGAGCTGAGCGTCACGGGAGCCAACGCATTGAATAAAAGCAATTTTCTTCGGTACTTCGCCGTCTGATGGCCTTAAAATCAATCCTCCATATGGACCAGAAGCATTCAATATTCTCTCGAATTCTATGCTTGTAACTACATTTGGGAAACGTCCATACCCATATTCCGTTTTAAGCCGTGCATCAAAGGGTTCAAAGCCTGGAGCAATTATGATTGAACCCACATTCAATTCTACTTCCTTTTCTTCTTGTTCATATTCGATTGCTCCTGCTTTGCAGATTTGTTGGCAAATGCCACAGCCGAGACATTTTTCCCTGTCTATTATGTATTTTAATGGAACTGCTTGTGGGAACTCTATGTAAATGGCACTTCTGTCGCTTAAGCCCTTGTTATACGTGTCTATCGCTTCAACTAAACATTTTTGAGCACATAATCCACAGCCGTTGCATTTCTCCTCATTTATGTAACGGCTTCTTCTAAGAAGTTTGACAGTAAAGTTTCCGGGTTCCCCAATTAAGCCAGTTACCTGCGCATTTGTTATTAAAATAATGTTGGGGTGTCTTCCCGCTTCTACAAGCTTTGGCGCAAGAATACACATAGAACAATCGTTCGTTGGAAAAGTCTTGTCAAGCTGAGCCATAACCCCGCCTATACTTGGCGACTGATCAATTAAATAGACTTTGAAACCAGATGCTGCAACATCTAAGGCTGCTTGTACTCCAGCTACTCCCCCACCCACAACAAGAACAGACCCGACTTTTTGTTTTGTCATCATGAAACCTCCAAGGCTTTGTAAAGGGGAGTTGTCCCGTCAACATGGTCTAAGGCTATCATTCCCTTTCTGCGCATGTTTAAAATATGACGAAGTACTCCTGTTGGTTTCAAATTAAGAGCGTTAGCTAATTCCTTTACTGAATATGCCTTCTTTTTTGTCAAAAGGAGAATTTTGTGACGTATAAACTCGGTCTTAGCAACCTCATCTAATAAAGTGTCAAATTCTTCTCTCGAGATACTTTCACCGTAAACATTTCTTCCCTCTGTCAACTCCTTTTCTTTTCCAATCCAAGCTCTCAAACAGAAGTCCGATACAGCACCTTTAGCCGCCAACATGTTCTCAAGAACGTTTACGTCGCATTTCTCTTCCGCCAAAGGTGAAGAGCCAAGCTTTTTTATTTTCTTCGAAAAATCTTCCAATATTTTATTGAGACTTATTTCTTCCAGAGGTGAGACCCAACACAGTTCTAAACGTTCGGGCTCCAAACATGCTAAGGCAAGAAGCTTCTTTAACACGTTAACCGTGAGTTCAGCTTGCGTGCTACCTTCAACAAAATGGCAATCGGGGAAAGCACAACCCACAAGTAAAATACCGTCTATGCCTTTAATGAACGTTTCAAGAATAACGATAGGATCTATTCTTCCAATGCACATCATTCGGACAACACTTATGCTGGAAGGGACTTTTCGCTTTTCCTCAGGAACAAACTCTACTTCATGGGCCCAGTTGCAGACAAAGCATGTGATTTTCGGTTTGTTAGAATCCACAATATCATCTCCTAAAATCGGCTAATATGCAGCTTAGGATTTGCTCGTTCGTTAAATGTTCCATGGTGATTGCTTTTTCAGGACATTGGGCGGCACAAATTCCGCATCCTTTACAGAGTTTTTCATCGACTTGCGCAATTCCTTCTGCACTTTTGCTCATTGCCCCAAAAGGACAAAGGGATACACAGATATCACATCCACTGCATAAGTTTTTGTTAATTATTGGCTTATCTATTTCGCAGATACGCGTTTCTGCGAGGCATTCAGCGCACGGCCCACAACTAAGACATCGGAAAGCTTCAAACCTTGCCTTTCGCTTGATCTCTTTCAGAGTCTTCTCAGCTTCTTCGAAGCTTAATCTAGGTTTGGTTTCGCCTTTCTTCACGAAATGTCTTGGCGGTTTCTTTCTAATCTTCTCCCAATTCTTGATCCATGTTGTCTCCTCGACCTCTTCTCTCCCAACTTTCAAATCTTGATCACTTAAATAACGATGAATCGATATGGCTGCGCGTTTTCCAGCACCGATAGCGTCAATTATGCCTGCTGGTTTCTCCTTTATTGTGTCACCTCCAGCAAAAATGCCAGGTATTTGAGTTTCTAGGGTTATTGGATCTACTGATACCATAGGAGCTTTTGATTTTTTGCTGATAAGTTCTAGGGGCAAGGATTTGGTTTCTGTGAGCTTTCCAATTGCTATGAAAACTGCTTTGTATCCTTCTTTTCGCAATGTGTCTAAATCCATGTCTTTCCCAAACTCAACGCCATATTTAATGTCAACACCCAAGTCTTGGATATAGGCTACTTCGTTGGCTACAACAAATTTTTCAAGAAGTGAATCAGGAATCCGATATCTCATCATTCCTCCAGCTTCTGGCATACGTTCAAAAACGATAACTGGATAACCAAGTTTGACAAGATAATAAGCGGCAGTAAGCCCAGCTGGCCCAGCACCAATAATAGCTATTTTTTTGTCATATTTTATTGGTATAGGTTCTCCTCTTACCCTACCTTGTTCTCTTTCGACATCAGCGACTATTCTTTTTAAGGAGCGTATTGCCACTGCTTGGTCCACATTTTTTCTCGCACAAGCTTTTTCGCATGGAGCAAAGCAAACTCTTCCACATATGGCTGGAAATGGCATATCTTCTCTTATTAATTCAACAGCCTCTTTGAACTTACCTCTTTGAAGAAGAGAAACATATCCTTGAACATTTACATGAGCTGGACATGCTACTCGACATGGCGGAAATAGCCTTCTTATCTTTGCGTTATTATTGGCTGACATTGCTAGACCAGCTTTTAAAAATATTAATTGTGATGCTCAAATATATTAGGAAATCTGAGTTAAACGTAGCGTAGTTATAACATAAAAAACAAGAAGGGAGAGTTATGGACTATTCGTGCAACCGGCCTTCTAACTTGCTTACCCATTTATTGTATTCTCTGGCGCTTAACAAACTTTTAAGTTCTTGTTCCAAAACCAAGGAGTTTTTGGGTTTTATCTCAACAATCCATCCTTCATTGTATGGGTCTTCGTTTATGATGTTGGGTTCGTTCTTCAATTTCTCGTTGACTTTGACTATTTTGCCACTGACTGGAGCGTAAAGGTCAAACATGAACATCCAAGTTTCGGCGACTCCGAAGGGTTCCATTTTATTGATTTCCTTTCCTACAGGCTCGGTTAATACGCGAACTATGCCTTTCAGGTGTTTTTGGGCATATTCGGAAACGCCGACTCTTATGTTTCCTTCTGGGGTTATTTGAGCCCATGTGTGTTTTGGCGTGTAAAGTAGCAGTTCTGGTTTTGCTAAAAGTTCCTTGCGTTTCTCAACCGAGATTCCTTCTGCTCTCATTAGATCCTCTAAGCGGAGGCGGATGGCTTCCGAGACGAATTCTGAAATGCTTCTGTAGCGTCCTGTTTTTATGGCTTCTTCGATTTCTTTTATGAGTTCTTGTCTTATGCTTACGGTTTTCCATTCTGATGTTTTTTCGGTCATTTCTATCAACCTCCTTTAACCTTGAGTGATATATAGTGCAAGAATTAAATATATACTTAATGCATATACACATTATAATAGTAAATACCATATATTTAGACCACGCTCTTGCATTTTTTACTACCCTTTGCTTTTGATTTCCCTGCCAAAATCCGATAAATTCCAAACCCGCTCATGGACATAATAAACAACAGTTTTCACGACAAGTTCAGTAATGCCAACAATGGTGCCCAACGCCAAATCCTTACTGAACACCACCACCAATAATATCGTAGTTAGGGTTGCAACAATCCGCCAAGAAATGGCTTTAACCATACTCCTAATAGGCTTTTCCATACTAGTTACCTCTTAAAAAATTTTATACAACAACTCAAGTCAAACATGTTTTCTCTTCCTTAATATTTAGCTAATACATAACATAACGGTAGAAATATGCGTAATGCATATAAAACAAATAATAGTAAATACCATCGAAGGAATCTATTTTGGAAAGCAGAAAAGTTCAAAAAGTAGGATACTCAACAATGACCGTTTCGCTACCAAGCGAATGGGCAAAACAAAACAATATCAACCCCGGAGACCTTGTCTTCCTCGTACCTGAAAGAGACGGCACATTAAAGATTGTGCCAAGCCAAATGGCGCTGAAAGAGGAAGCTGAAGAATACGTAATAAATGCTGATGCTTGCGATGAGCAAGGCATGCTGGAAAGAATAATTGTGGGAAGCTATATTCTGGGAAGGGATGTTATAAGAGTAACGTCTTCAAGTAGAATAGGGAAGGCGCATGTGGATGAAATTAGAAGAATTGTCCGAAAACTCATCGGTTTAGGCATTCTGGAAGAAACACCAAACAATATTCTATTGCAATGTTCTGTGGACCCCGCCAAGTTCAAACTTGACATGCTCATTAGACGCTTGTCCCTAATTGCCTCAACAATTTTGTCTGAGGCCATGCAAGCCTTCTTGGAGAAAAACTATTCTTTAGCGAAGGAAGCAATAAGCCGAGAAGACGAAGCAGACACCATCTACTATTTAGCTGTGCGTTTGCTCCTCTCTGCACAAGCAAAACCCGCTGTGGCAGAGCAGATAGGCGCAACAGACATCCTCTTCATTCCCGCCACCCGTCTCATATTGCAATATTTAGAGTTAATCGCGGACTACTCCGAGGACATAGCAAGAAAAATTGTTGAATTGGAACCATACAGGGACAGAATTCCAAAAGAGATTGTGGAAAGAATTTATCATATGGGCGAGTTAACACAAACCATATTTCAAAAAGCCTTAGACTGCATCTTCACCCGAGACCTCAAGGTTGCAAATGGAGTGCTGGAAATGAGGAACGTACTTGAAATGGAAGCTGAAAAACTTATGCGAGAAGCTCCTGAAATTCCATATTTAAGAGCGAATATTTCTTGCTTGAACAAGATTGCAGATAAAGGGGCGACAATTGCGGATATAGCGATAAATAGGGCGTTAGAGCAGCCGAGAAAAGATGTGGAGCATATTATTCGGGTGGTGAAGCATGTTCGAACTGCTCCATTGCCAGCGAAAAAGAAGGTATAAGCGTAAATCATTTGTGCGCTATTTATAACATAAGAAGCCTTAAAAGGATAAAAGTAAATAATATAAATACGAGGCCGAAATCTTGGATGATTTTGAAGAAGCATTACGAAACATAGATGTTTTCTGCAAGGTCTTAGCTAAGAAAACTGCTGAAGATGAAGAAAAAAGCGATATTATTGTGGAACCGATGGAAAGTCTTCTTTACAGAAAATACATAATAAGCGAACAGGTTGAATCAAGCTCTGTTAAACATTTTATTCCTCTTCCACAGTTGGAAGAACCATTAATTGATGTTTTCGAAGATGAAAATTACGTTAAGATATTGATGCAATGTCATTGCAAAGACCAAAAAGTTACAGTTCACACCAGTGTGGATGGTTTAGAAATTTGCAAGAAAAAATGCCACAAAGATTCGAATGGAATAGAGGTTTGCGTTGACGAATGTCAGAAGCTAAACCTTTCAGTTGAGCGTTTAAAAATTGAAGATATGATTATGAAGTGCAATAATAATGAGGCTTTTGAAGTTTACATTCCAAAAGTAAATAATAGTAATTAAAGCGTTATGGAACTGCTTTTCTTTTCTCTATTCTAACCTTGCAAGCTTCTTCTCCGAAACATTTTAGGCAAGTGTAAATTACATCAAATTCATTTTTGGCTGGGTTAGAAGGATTTACAAATAAGGCGATGCATTCTTCACCCTTTTTTATTGTTTCTCCACAACAATAGCAAGTATGCTCTTTTAAGGCAACTACTTTCATTTTATGCTTCCCAAAATTTTGGTGAAGCTTCAAACTATTAACGCTTTCCATTCATAAAGACAAAACTTAACCTATCTTGTTCAGCGCAGGGTCCACTTTTACCTTGTGAAAGTCAAGGGCAAGCTCTTTCGGGTCTATTCCCAAACTTAGGCTTAAAAGTTCTGAGTAGTGGATGATTGGCATGTTATATTCTTCTTTGAAGGTGGATTTTATAAGCATCTGTCCCAAGTCTAAGGTTAAGAAGCAGAATGGGCAAAGGGTTGATATGCAATCGGCACCAGCCCTAGTGGCGTTTACAATTTTATCTTTTGCAATGGCTAAGGCAACATCATCAGCATAACCCCTTAAAAGTCCTCCACAACATTTTAGCTTGTTTCGATACCAAATGCTTTTTGCGCCTAAGGCTTCAATGAGGTCATCGAAGATTTTTGGTCGTTCTGGGTCGTCAAATTTTAAGAGGGCGCTTGGTCTGAGAAGATGACAACCAGAAAAAGAAGCCACCTTCAAGTTATTCAATTTTTTAACTGCACTCTTTTCTAAGCGCTTTAAGCCCACATCATTTATCAAAACTTGAAGATAATGCCTAACTTCCTTGTTGCCCTTGAATTCTTTCCCAACATTGGAAAGGATTTTGTTAACTTTCGCTTTCAGTTCTTCATTCTTTTTTAATATGGCGTTCGCCATTGCCAAGGATTCGAAACAGCCTGTGCAAAGGGTAACTATGTTTAGGTCTGCTTCTTCAGCTATGCAAATGTTGTGGGCGGCAATTGCTAAGCTTGTTTCTAAATCTATTGATTGTAGCGGTGGTGGAGCACAGCATGTCATATTATCTAAGTCGACAAGTTCTATTCCCAATTTTGTTAATGCTTTCCTTGCGGATAATTCATAATGGGGCTGGCGGGCGGGTATGGTGCAGCCAAGGAATAACGCATAAGTTGTCATGATGTCTCACCTTTTTTGAATTGAATCTTGTCAAAACCAGTGGCGGAAAGAATCTTTCTTATAGCGTCAACGCCTGCTGGTTTTAGTGGTGGCAAACCGTATTCTGGTCTTTTCTTTTCTAAAAATTTAGAAATTGGAACTATACGCCCCTCACTCATCAGCCCAGCAGCAAACTCTGAATAAATGTTTGGGACATGCCCTTCTCTGATGGCTATATTTCTTAAGGCGTAAATAACATCGGCTATTTCAACTTTCTGGGGACAGCGTTCTTGGCAATTGTAGCATGAGGAACAAAGCCAAATGGCATCTCCAGACAAAACCTCATCACGCATTCCCAAAAGCGCCAATCTAATAACCTCTCTTGGATTAAACTTTTCCGTGATTTTGGCAACTGGACAACTGCTGGCGCAAGTTCCACACTGATAGCAGAAGGTTATTGTTTCGCCGCCAAGTCGGCTGGTTATCTCTTTAGAAAAATTTTTTGGAGAGGTTTTTTCTTGCGCCATTTCCAGTTATCTCCACTATAAAGATGTTATTTGGATTGACCCGAGTTTCTCCACTCTTTCTGTCATCATTTTTGCTGCTTCGGCGAATTTGTCTCCTTCAATGTAAACCATATTGAACATTTCCAGCCGCTCGGGTTCTATGCCATACTCTTTAAGCAAAATTTTCGCCAATTCCACTTTTCTTTGGGCTATTTGACTTCCAACCTCATAGTGGCAACCGTCAGTTTTGCATCCAACAACCATAACGCCTTGGGCGCCAGCCTTAAAGGCTTCAAGGATTTGCTGAACCTGCAAAATTCCAGTGCATGGAACCCTCATTATTCTCACGTTAGCTGGATATTGCATCATAGCCATGCCAGAAGAATCCACAGCTGCATTTCCGCATTCTGAGCATGTTATGGCTAGAACTAATGGTTTTGATGTTCCATTTATGGAAAGTAAGGCTCTCATTTGGGCTAAAATTTGGTTTTGTTTGAAATGTCTAAGTTCAATGGCGTTAACTGGACATGTACCTACACAGACGCCGCATCCTTCGCATAGGAGGTCAGAGATTTTTGCAACAAAATGTCCATCGTTTTTAGGCGTCAAAGTTATGGCGCCAAAGGGACAAGTGACTGGACAGAATTCGCAGTCGCCACAATATTCTTCATTTACCACAGCGGTTCTTTGGTCTTTAACTATCTTGCCCATGTTTAGGAATTTGGCGGCTTTCATAGCTGCTGAATGAGCTTGGAGGGATGTTGTTGGAGCATCCTTTGGAAATGTGGCTCCACCGCAGAGGAAAATTCCCCTCTTTTTGGTTTCTGTTGGTCTAAGCTTGGCGTTATATTCCTTAAAGAAGCCATCCTCATCCAATTCTAAGCCTAAAATTTCAGCAAGCTCCTTTGTGCCGTCCGCTGGAATCATGGAAGGCGCCAAAACCACCAAATCCGCCTCCAATTCCAGAAATCTACGCAGAAGCTCATCTTCAACATCGACGACCAAAACGTTCGCTTCTGGGTCATGCAAAATTTCAGTGGGTCTGCCCTTCACGAATTTTACTCCCATTTCTCTTGCTCGTTCATAATAATATTCGTGTTCTCTTCCAGTTGTTCTTATATCAATGTAGCATATGGTAACATCAGTGTTTGGATAGGCTGACTTAATCAGCGTGGCATGTTTTAGCGACATCATGCAGCAGATACTTGAACACCATGGATTCCAACGTCTATCCCTTGAACCCACACATTGCACAAAGACTATTCTTTTGGCTGGTTTCCCATCTGAAGGTTTGATTATCATGCCCTTTGTGGGACCAAAGCCGTCAATCATCCTTGCCAGTTCAAGCTGTGTTATTACGTCTGGGTATTCGCCGTAATGGTATTCCTTTATGACGCTGGGGTCATACTCTTTAAAGCCTGTGGCAACTATTATACTGCCCACATTTAACGTTATTTTCTTGCTTTTCTGGGTTAATTCTATGGCTTTTGTTGGGCAGATTTCAACGCATTTGGCGCATTCATCAAATTTGCAGGCGCTGGCATCAATGGCATAAACTGGCGGATAAACTAGTGGCGTGTTTATGTATATGGCTTTACGCTTTTTAAGAAGTGCGTTGTATGCGTCTGGAATTTCCACGGGACAAACGGTTGTGCATAAATTGCACGCAACACATTTTTCTTCATTAACGTATCTTGGCTTCATCTCTATTGTAACCTTATAATTTCCTGGAACGCCTTCAACTTTCAAAACCTTCGAATTTGTCAGCACGTTCAAGTTTGGAATTTCCGTGAAACCTGAACGGTAAACGCACTTCCGAGAGGTATGGGTCACATTTTTTACGTCTGATGTTGGAGACTGTATGCATATGGCACAATCGTCCGTTGGGAAGAAACGCCCAGCACGGGCAGCCAAACCTCCAAGAAAAGGTTCTTTCTCGATTAAATATACTTCAAATCCCATTTCCGCCAGATCTTCAGCCGCTTGCATTCCAGCTATACCCCCGCCTATGACCAAAACGGATTTGGTTGCCGGAAACTCAAGCTTCTCTACGGGTTCGAGAAGTTTAGCCCGTTCAATGGCAGCCAAAAGCATTGCTTTAGCTTTTTCTGTAGCTTCTTTGGGAGAGTCTTTATGGGGCCAAGCACAATGGTCTTTTAAGTCTATTATCTCCGTTAAATACGGGTTAAGTCCGGCCTTTTCCACAGCTTCTAGAATGTTTATTTCGCTAAGTTTTGGAATTGTTTCTGCAACAACAACTCGGTTTACCTTTTTGCCTTTAACAGCTTCTACGATGGTTTTTAGTCCTTCGCCGCGCCAAAATTCGCTGGCTCTTACAACGAGTGCAACGCTAGGGACTTCCTTTACATAATTGATTATGGCGTAGAAGTCGAGAATCTGGGATAGTTGATTTCCACAGTCTGAAAGGAATACGCCGACTTTGACTTTGTCCATTTTCATTCCCCCCTCCTTATAGTTTTTAACAGTTGCCTTTCATGATTGTAAATTTCAATTTTTAATGGCATCTCTCCAATCGCCAGGTGAGTTGCGCAAGCAAAGCATGGGTCATAAGCTCTAAAAGCCATTTCAACCATATTTAATATTCCATCATTAACCTTGCCATTTTTTATGAGGCTTTTTGCTGCATTTTTCACGGATATGCAGATGCTTGGTGCATTGTGGGTTGTAGCTACTATTAAGTTAACTTTTTTTGCTAGGGCATTTTCATCCAGTTGGTAATGGTGAATAAGGGTGCCCCTTGCCGCTTCAACTATTCCAACGCCTTCACCTGGTTTTCCAGGCTTGTTTCTAATATCCTTTCCAATTATTTCCGGATCTGTTACCAATTCTAATGCTCTTTCAGCCGCATACATGAGTTCTATCACTCTAGCCCAGTGATAAGCCAAAGTATGGTGAACAGGTTTTCCGCCGAGAGTCTCATACATTCTTTCGTATTCTGCTTGGGCTATGGGGGTTGCCATGCCCTCCGCAGCATTAAGCCTTCCAAGGGGACCCACCCTGTAGAGACCGCTGTCTTGTCCGCCAACCAGACCTTTCCATCCAACCTTTTTTAGGTAGGGCAGTTTAACATAGGTCCATGGTTCAACATGCTCTTCAATAACGTCTAAATATTCTTCGGGGGAGAATTTGACGAATTCTTTTCCTTGCGGGTCTACAACTCGAGCTTTGCCGTCGTAAAAGTTTACGTGGTTATTTTTGTCAACTGTTCCCATATAATAGGTTTTTAGGGTGTATGGTTCGCTTTTGATTAGGTTTACATAGTTAGTGTTTTTTAGAACTACATCATCGAAGATTTTGAGGGTGAATTTTGCGAATTCTATGAAGCTTCTCACCATTTTTTCAATTTCTTCTCTTTCGTCTTCAGACAAAGGTTTTGCAATTCCGCCCGGCACACATGCGCTTACGGGGTGAGTTGCCTTGCCGCCCAAGATTTCTGTTATCTTTTGTCCATAAGCCCTATGCTTTATAACTTCCTTGCCTATTTCAAGACCAACTTTCTCTATCACTCCGAGAACGTTTCTCTTAGCTGGGGGAGCATCTGGTCCAACGACAAAGTCTGGGGCTCCTAAATAGTAGAAGTGTAATGTGTGGTCGTAAAGGTAATAACCACAGTACATGAGTTCTCTAAGTTTTTTTGCTGTTTCTGGTGGTTCCACATTGAAGGCAGCGTCTAAAGCTTTTGCGCCAGCCATGTGGTGGGCTACTGGGCAGACTCCGCAAATTCTTGTGGTTATTATGGGTAAGTCTTCAGCCCTTCTTCCCTCACAGAATTTTTCGAAGCCTCTAAGCTCTGGAACTTGGAAGTAGGCTTCATCCACATTTCCATGGTCATCTAAGAAAATGGTTATTTTTCCATGGCCTTCAAGCCTTGTAATTGGGTTTATGACTATTTCTTTCATTTAATCATCTTCCTCCGCAGAATGGAATTTGCAAGAGAATACTTGTAGAAAGTTCCCACGGGGTCTACGACTTGCTCTATAACTTTTGGTTCAGTTGCGATAGAGGCGAAGGCACTTATCATGGCAGCGCCTTGATCAGCCACCCTTGGTGCTGGACCGCCACAACCAGTGCATGGAATATTCGCCTTTAAACATTGGGCGCCGCATCCGCCACTGGTTGCTGGACCCATGCATATGACTCCTTGGTCTAAAAAGCATGTTTTGAAGTCGTCGTCTATTTCGTAGATTCTCTTTACATGAGCAAGTTTTCTGTCCTTCTTCTCTCGTGGGCATTCGTCGCATACGGATTTGTTTAATAGGAAGCTTGAGCCTTTTGGAGGTAGCTTACCGTTTAATATGGCTTCGAAGGTTTCGATTATTCGTGGAACTGGTGGCGGACAGCCTGAAATGAAATAGTCCACTTCAACTGTTTGGGCTAAAGTTTTTACTGTGTCATAGAATTCTGGAAGTTCAAGCTCTCCCTCTTTCACTTTGAGGCTGGTTTGAGGCGTTATTGATTGCGGATTTTTGGTGGAGGGCGTTTCAAAGTATGCACGTTCAAAAATTGCCTTCTTATTCCACAAGTTTCCTAACCCTACAACGCATCCATCACAGGCGCATGAACCGAAAGCTACGAGAATCTTTGATTTCCGTCTTAACAGTTTTGCCATATGCTCTTGTTCGCTATTACGTATTGCGCCGTTAAAGAAGCACGCATCTATACTTTTGTCTGGCATAGCTTCGACATCTTTGTATTTTATGTCCATGGCAACAGGCCAAAAGACAATGTCCGCTTTTGCTACTACATCGAGAATTTTTTCGTTTATGTCTAAAACGGCGATTTCGCAGCCTCCGCAGCTTGCAGCCCAATAGAAGGCTACTTTTAACTTCTCCATCTTATCACCAAACTAAGTGAAGCTTTCCAATGAAAGAGAAAGATAATCGCATTTCTATAATTTAAATTTAGCCATTGGTAAATAGAGAAAAGACTATGAAAAATAATGTGTTATGTTTAATTCAGATTTATCGTATAACGTTTAACCGCTAACAGCTTCCGCTTCCTTTCTTTGCTCTTTTTGTTCAGAGAGTGTTGCTAAATTTTGCGCTTTTTCTTGACGCTGCGCTGTTTCTTCTTTTAGGTTTAAAATGCCCTTAACTGTGCCATCCTCTTGATATTTAAGCGTAAAGCCCATTTTCTTTGTAAGATTAATTGCCCTATGATTGTCTGGAAGCATTATAGCATAAAGGGTTTCCACTCCCACCTCTTTGCAAATTTCAATCGTATAATCAACCATCTTTGTGCCCAATCCCAAGTCTTGCCACGGATCAGCCACAATAAAAGCTATTTCACCACTTTTTCTATCTGGCTCTAAGCTCACTCTAACCACGCCGAGGATTTTTCTCTGTCCATTTTCGGTTAGTTCCGCAACTATAGCTATTTCCCTATCATAATCAATATTGCAGTATCTCACACGCACTTCATGAGGCGTGTCCTTAATTATTTGGAAGAACCTAAAGCGTATGGATTCCTCAGAGAAATTCTTAAACATTTCCAGCCATAAAGGTTCATCTTCAGGCTTTATGGGTCTAAGCAGAACCGTGCGTCCGTCCCGCATCCTCCACAAAGTTTCATATTTCTTAGGATAAGGACTTATCACTAAATGCTGGTGAGGCTCAATTTTCTGGAAAATTTTTTCTCTATCAATAACTATCCTAGCGTCAATGATTACGGCGTCTTTTTCGTCTATGAGTAATGGGTTAATGTCAACCTCTTTTAGTTGTGGAAAATCTATTAGGAGTTGGGAGAAACACACTATCAACTCTTCAAGGAGTTTAAGGTTGGCTGAAGGCACATTCCTGTAACCCTTCAAAAGCTGATAAACCTTGGTTTCTTCCATAAGCCTTCTAACCAACGTCTGATTCAAAGGCGGAAGCCCAACGGAAAAGTCTTTAAAGAGTTCTACGCCGATTCCACCCATTCCAAACAAGATTACTGGACCAAAAAGCGGGTCAGTTTTTGCCCCAATTATTATTTCATATCCACGCTTTTTTACCATCGGCTGGACAGTGACGCCCAAAATTTCAGCGTTTGGATTATACTTTTTCGCCCTTTCAATAATGCGCTCAAAAGCCTCTCTAAGCTCAGCTTCAGAATTTATATCAAGAATTACGCCGCCAGCTTCGGTTTTGTGAACTATTTGAGGCGACAAAATTTTAAGAACCACTGGATAGCCGATTTGCATGGCTATGGCTACGGCTTCATCTAGTGTTTTAGCCACTGCAGTTTTTACAACTGGAAACCCATAATATTCAAGTAATCTTTTGGCTTCTGCCTCATTCAGAAGTTCACGGTTTTCCATTGCAGCGTTTCTCATTATCACCATAATTGGACGCTTTGGCGGAGCAGCATCAACCGGCAACTCTTCTGGTGTCTCGTAAAGTAGTTCAAGGTTGCGCTTGTACTGGTACATGTAAAGGTATGTTTTAACTGCTTGTTCTGGAGTGGAATATGTGGGAATGTTATTTTGGTTAAAGATTCTGTTTGCCTCTTCCACCGCTCCACTACCCATGAAAGAAGTTAGAATTGTTTTGCTTTGGTAACCCAGGTTCTTGCATACTTCAACTATGCTCTTTGCAATTTCAACTGGTTCCGCCACAGCTTGAGCAGTATAAATGATTAACACGCCATCTACATTCTCGTCGTCAAGACAAGCTTCTAAAACCGCCCTATAACGGTCAGCTTTGGCATCTCCCAAAATGTCAACAGGATTTCCCCTACTCCAATAGTGAGGCAAAATGCTATTCAGATATTCCATTGCTTTTTGGCCAAGTTTCGCCAGTTTTCCACCTCTGGCTATGAGGGCGTCTGTAGCCATAACCCCAGGTCCGCCAGCATTCGTTATTATGACTAGATTTGGACCTTTCGGCAGCGGTTGCATGCCCAAAACTTCGGCGCAGTTGAATAGGTCAGCAATTTCTTCTACGCGAACGATTCCAGCACGCTTAAAAGCAGCATCATAAACCACGTCTTCACCTGTAAGGGAGCCTGTGTGACTGGCTGCGGCTTTTGCACTTTCCGCATATTTGCCAGCTTTAACTACAATTATTGGTTTTGTTCTTGCGAAGTGGCGGGCAGCTGAGAGGAATTTTCTTGCATCTGTTAAACCCTCTATATACATTAGGATGCTTCTTGTTTGTGGGTCAGTGCCAAAATAGTCTATTAAATCGCCGAAATCCACATCCAACATTGAACCTACAGATACGAAGTTGCTGAAGCCAATATTCTCTTGAATAGCCCAATCCAAAATTGCCGAGCCCAAAGCTCCAGACTGACTTATGAAGGCTATATTGCCGGATTTTGGCATTTTGTTAATGAATGTAGCGTTAAGTTTTATGCTTGGGCGGATTACACCCAAACAGTTTGGTCCAATAATGCGCAAACCATACTTGTTTTTTATTTCAAGAATTTTATCCTCTAACGCTTTGCCTTCAGCACCAACCTCCTTAAAACCAGCACTGATTATGATTATGCCCTTTATTCCAGCTTTTCCGCACTGTTCCACAATATCTGGAACGGTTTTGGCTGGAGTTGCGATAACTGCAAGGTCTACGGGTTCTGAAATTTGCTCCACAGACTGATAAGCTTTTAAACCTAAAATTTCAGTTTTGCGAATGTTAACAGGATAAACTTTCCCCACAAAACCCAAATCGACAAAATTTTTCATTAAAGCATAGCCTACGCTTCCTTCTTCGTCGCTTGCACCGATTATGGCGATACTTCGAGGATTAAAAATTCTATTCAAATGCAAAGTAACCATGGCATGAAAGCCTCTTGTGAGTGTTGAGTTTAACACGAAAATTAAACTTTACGACTTAACAATCAACTTTCGCACGTTAAACTTAGAAAATGCCACAGTGATTAAATAATCATAAAAGCCTCTAATATTAAATATTAATACATAATTGAAGGAGCTATATGATTCTATTCACGGAACATGCTAAAACCAAACTTCAAAAAGAATTAAAAAAGTTAGGCATAACCAAACAATTAACAGTACAAATCCTAAAAAACCCGGATGAGCTACTTTACGATGTCCTAACAGGGAGATATGTAGCCCTTAATTGGACCCACAACACAGCGATAATCTACGAAAAAACAAAAAAGAACATCACAGTCGTAACGATAATATACAGCAGTGAACTAATGGATATTGTGAACAAAAGAAAGAGGATTGGAAGATGGATTTAATCATCAAATATGATCCCAAAGCAGATATCTTGACTATGAAGCTGAAAGAAGGGGCTATAGCAAATGAAAAACTTTTGGATAACGATGTATTGTTAGGGTATGATAAAAATAATGAACTTGTAGCCATAGAAGTATGGGATGCCTCAAAACATGGACTACTAAAAACGCTCTCTGATCTCGCAAATGAAAAAAGGGAAGTTGCCAAAGCTATTTTAGAAAAAATCCAATAATAAAGTCAAACTTTCAATTGTTGTTTTATTGCATTGCGTTTTTCTTCTGCCAATGGTCCGAATTTTTTGATTCTGTCTGTGAATATGGTGAAGAGTTCTGCGGCTTTCTTGTAAACTGGGAGGGGAACGTAGCTGTAACGTACTCGCATGCTTTCAACTCCATATTTTGTTAATTCTCTTGTCATTTCAATCATTCTTTTTTTAGTGAATTTTTCATCGATTTCCTCGCTTCCTTCGATTGCTAGGACTCCGTCGGCGCCAAAGGCAAAAGCGGTTAGTAAATGCTTCAAGCCTAATATTGCTGTAGATGGTACGGCAACAATTCTTACATTTTCTGGGTAAACTGCTCGGTCAAGCCCTAAAAAGTCCATGCCAGTATAACCCACATTCTTATCCACAAAAGCTATAATCCTAACCTCATCAGCCGCCTTATCAGCCAAAACACCTCGCAGTTCAGCAACAATTTGCCTACTTGTTGAGTTCTTGAAGTCAATAGCCTCTTGAGGACAGACTGGAATGCATGCTCCGCAGCCAATGCATTGGAATGGGTCAATTTTTGCTTTGTCTTCTTGCATGGTTATGGCGTTTACTGGGCAAATTGGCACGCAAGCTTTACAGCCATTGCATAAATCAGCAATTACAAAGGCTTTTTCTGGGCTTGTGGTTACGTAATCGCTTTTAAGGAATAATGATGCCTTTGCAGCTGCTCCTAAACCGTCAGAAACCGTGTCTCGCACGTCTTTTGGGCTGAGAGCGCAACCACCAGCAAATATTCCAGTAACCAGCGTATCCACTGGGTCAAGTTTGGGATGTTTCTCTGTGATGAAGCCATCTTCGCCTAACGGAACCTTCAGTTTTTCAGCCAACTCCTTTAATCCCGCTGGCGGAACCATTGGCGTGGCTAATGCCACCATGTCATATTCGTCTTCACGCATCTCACCAGTCAGCGTGTCTTCAGCCAAAACCACAAGCTTACCATTAGTGTTGTTCTTGTAGATTTCAGCCACTTTCCCCTTTACGAAAACTACGCCAGCCTCTTGGTCACGCCAGTACAAATCTTCGTAGCCTTTCCCTGTAGCCCTTATGTCGATATAGTAGACCGTGACGTCTATTCCCAACATTTTTTTAAGCACAAAAGCCTGCTTTAAGGAGTACATGCAGCATATTCGGCTGCAATAGGGAATGTAATTCTTATCTCTGGAACCAGCGCACAGGACAATAGCCATTTTGCGCACGTCACTTCCGTCGGCACGCTTCACATAGCCGCCTGTTGGTCCAGTGGCGGAAGTTAGTCTCTCCAGATCCATCATTGTTATAACGTCTTTATAATTGCCGTAACCGTAAATTTCCAACTTATGCGCATCATAAAGCTCATATCCAGCAGCCAAAATTATTGCACCAACATTTAACTCGACAATTTTGCCCGTGTCATCTATGTCTATGGCTTTAGCTGGACAGAGTTGCTCGCATTTTCGGCATTTAGTGCATGCATTAAAGTCTATGGCGTAAGCAGATGGAACGGCTTGTGGAAACTCTATGTAAGCTGCTTTTCGCTGGGATAAACTTTCATTAAATTCGTCTGGAACAGATACGGGACAAACTTTTGCGCATACGCCACAGCTTCTGCACTTTTCAACGTCCACGCCGCGGGGCTTCATGAAAACTTTAACTGTATAGTTGCCTGGTCTTCCGCTAACCTCTTGCACTTCAGCATAAGTCAGTAAGTTCACGTTTGGGTTTCTTCCAACCTCAGCCATTCTCGGCGTTAATATGCACTGGGCGCAGTCCAGTGTTGGAAAAACTTTCGTCAACTTCGCCATGTTGCCTCCTATACTGGGCTTTCTTTCTACCAAGTGCACTTTAAAACCTAAATAGCCAAGCTCGAGTGCAGCGGTTATGCCAGCTATTCCTCCGCCGATTATGAGAATTTCCCTTGAACCTTTCTCGCTTATGGGCTGTAGAGGTTCAAGCTCTAAACTTCGCTCGTATCCGCCCCTTATTAGGCTTATAGCCTTTTTTGTCGCTTCCGCGGATAATCCATGGATTCCATGAACCCATGAGTCTTGCTCTCTTATGTTTACAAACTCGAGCATGTAGGGGTTTAATCCAGCCCTTTCTAGAACGTTCTGGAACGTTGCTAAATGCATTCTTGGGGTGCAGCTGGCAACAACTACTCGGTCAAGATTTTCTTTTTTTATGGCTTCGAGTATCATTTCTTGGGCTGGTTTGCTGCATAAATATTTGTGGTATTTTGCTGTGACTACGCCTTCCCAGTTTTTAACTGCTTCCACAACAGCCTTAACGTCTACGACGTCGCCTATGTTTCCGCCGCATTCGCAGACAAAAATTCCGATTCTTGGCATTTTCTTCTCCATCGGCGCCCATTCTCCAGTTTTTCATGACATGTTTGGATTGATAGAAAGGATAAGACTTATTAAAAATCTTACCTTTTAGAAGCAACAAAAGTGATGTATTAAATGAATGCTCAAGAACTTGTCCAAAAACATAAGCTTCTTGAATGTATCCAATGTGGAATGTGCACTGGTGCTTGTCCAGTTTCGAGAAAGGCTAATTTGAATATTAGGCGGTATATGCGGGAAGTTTCCACGTTAGGCAAGTTAACAATACATTCGCAAAATGAATTGTGGAGTTGCACAACCTGCTCCACCTGCGGCGTTCGATGCCCAAAAGACCTTAACCCATACGAATTTTTAATTGATATTCGCAGCATGGCAGTTGAAGAGGGACAAATTGCGCCAACAATTCGAGACGCCCTCGAAAGCATATTCAAAAATGGCAATCCATGGAATAGAATTCGCAGCAAACGTTCCGAGTGGCTTCAAGGCCTAAACGTAAAACATGTTTCTCAAGGCGCAGAAATACTGTATTATGTAGGTTGCACTTCAGCCTATGACCCACGAGTTCAAAACGTAGCAAAAGCCCTTGTCACGTGCTTCCAGAAGGCGGGTTTAAATTTTGGCGTTTTAGGCGATGAAGAAAACTGTTGCGGAAGCGAAGTTTATGGTATGGGCGAGAAGGGCTTATTCGAATTTCTTGTCGAAGAAAACATGAAAATCTTCAACAAATACAACGTAAAACAGACAGTGACAAATTGTCCCCATGGTTTTCACGCCTTCAAAAACCGCTACCAACAAACAAGCTTTGAAGTTCAACATCACACACAATTATTGGCAAAACTAATTGATGACAAAAAATTAACTTTCTCAAAAGAATTGAAAAAGAAAGTTATTTATCATGACCCATGCTTCCTTGGAAAACAAAACAACATCTACGAAGAACCCAGAAAAGTCATTGAGAGCATACCAGGCGTAACATTGTTGGAATTTGACCGTTCAAGGGCAAGAAGCCTATGCTGTGAAGGTGGCGGCGGAAGGATGTGGGTTGACATTCCAGGACCACGCTTAGCAGAAAACCGCGTTAAGGATGCTGTTGCTGCTGGCGCCGAAATTTTGGTTGTTGCTTGTCCCTTCTGTTTATTAACTATTGAAGATGCTGTTAAGACTACTGGGAATGAAGGCAAAATCAAAGTGATGGACATAGCAGAATTGTTAACCATTGCTTTGTAATTCATAATGTTTTTAGGTTATCATCTCCTCATGTAAATAATAGCGGCGATTTGCTTGAGAAAACGGAAAAAAGAGGAAACTGAAGAGAAGTATTATTGTTCTGTTTGTGGTCGAGAGATTAGCCGAGAAGAGTATGAAGCGTATGATGGAATGTGCTGGGAATGCTGGGATGACCAGATGACTGAAGAATCGCTAATGATGTTTGGAGACTTCATGTAAAATGAGCGAAGAAGAGGAAGTTTATAATTGCATATTGTGCGGCAGAAAAATCACAAAAGAAGAGTATGAAACTTTTGATGGCTTATGCCAAGAATGTTATGAAATAGAAATAGCAGACATGGATTATGAAGACGAAGAGTATTAGGGCATAAACCATTTAACGCAATCCAAACTATTTGTTTCAAGGTTGCTCAAAATGGAAAACTGGGACCTAATAATTATTGGTGGAGGCGCTGCCGGTTTAGCCGCTGGAATTTACGGCGCAAGAAGCGGACTAAAAACGCTTGTTTTGGACGAAAAACTGGCTGGAGGCACAATGGCTGATGCTCCTATAATTGAAAATTATCCAGGTTTCCGAAGCATAAATGGAATGGAATTAGCCCAAAAAATGGCGGCTCACTGCAGAAAAGCCGGCGCCACAATCCGTGAATTTGAAAAAGTTGTCGAAATGAACCTAAAAGACGATAAAAAAATTATAAAAACCAATAAAACGACGTATGAAGCAAAAGCCATTATAATTGCTTCAGGCTCGCATTATCGTGAACTCGGTGTTCCAGGAGAGAAGGAATTTCGCGGTAGAGGCGTTAGCTACTGTGGTATCTGCGATGGACCATTGTTTAAGGGAAAGCGAGTGCTTGTTGTTGGTGGAGGAAACTCTGCTGTCATAACCGCCTTGTACTTGGCAGATCTAGCCTCAGAAGTTAAAATTGCCCATCGTAGAGAAGAATTTAGAGCTGAAGAGGCGCTTGTTAAAGCCTTAAAGGCTAAGGGGAATGTTGAAATTTTGTGGAACACAGAAATTACTGAAATTAAGGGCGAAAAACTGGTCAACAAGGTTATAGTTTTTAATAACAAGACTAAGGAAACTAAGGAGTTGCTTGTTGACGGTGTCTTTGTTCAGGTTGGAGAAGACCCAAACAGTCAATTAGCCAAAGAGGCTGGTGTAGCTGTGGATGAGGATGGTTATATTTTGGTTGACATTCGCCAAAGAACAAACATTATGGGAGTTTATGCTGCTGGAGACGTCACAAACCATCCAGTGAAGCAAGTTGGAACGGCTGTTGGACAAGGCATAACCGCAGCCTTAGAAGCGTATGGTTACATTCGAAGACCTTACTATTATAAACCATAAACATTATTCCAAAATCATTATATTTTTGGAAAACCCTTTTCATGAATTCTAAACCTTAACGCAAATTTGAAGCAAAAACCGTTAACTGAAAAGAGCTTTGGAGAGATATAAATGAGTGAACCTTGCGCCGCCGCAATAACCATTAACCAAGATTATTGTAGCAGATGTTCAATATGTTATTCCATATGCCCTTATGAGGCTATAAAACGCGACGCTGAAACGGGGAAGGTGGAAATAGACCTTCAAAAATGCCAAGTTTGCGGAATATGCTATAGTGCATGTCCTTCCTTAGCAATAGAAATCGTCTATTATGATTATGAAAGCTTGCTGAATTATGTTAATTGTATGCGGGAGAAGGAAAAAAGCGATACGCTCGTTCTTATGTGTAGGGGAAACTCGCCTGCGACATGCGAAGTTGAAGAAATTCTTCAAAATGAAGGTTTAAACATTAAAAATTACATTCCACTGCGCATACCTTGTTCTGGGAGAGTGCCCACAGAATTCATTTTCAAAGCGTTAAATTCTGGCATAAAAAATATAGTTTCCATTCAATGTGAAGATGAGTTTTGCCGCTTCAAAAGGGGAACAAAAATTAACACTAGGAGGCTTATGCTTGGCAAGGCGGTTCTGGAGCAGTTAGGCTTCAGCAAGGAAGCTTTAAAAGTTATCAGGTATTCGCATAAGGCTGTTTATGACACGGAAAAATGTGTTGGCTGCGACAAATGCGTTTTCATATGCCCCTACGGCGCAATAGAAGCCGAAGAGTTTGCGACACCACGAATAATTCAAGAAGAGTGCATGGGTTGTGGAGCGTGCGCACTTGTTTGTCCGCATTTGGCAATTCAAGTTAAAGGTTTCGAATTTGAAAACATTAGCAAATTAGTGAGGCTTTATGGAGAAGCCGCAAGAAAAATGAAAACCGAAGCCAGCTTTCCATCAATACTTGTTTTCTGCTGTCAATGGTCAGAATTTTCATGTTTAGATGACCCAGAATGCCTACTTTTTAAGAAGAAGGCTGTAGTCATGGAAATTCCATGTTTTAAGGCTCTTGACCCAGTTCACGTCGTTGAAGCCCTACACAGCGGCTTTGATGGGGTTATGGCTGTTGTTTGTTCAGCGGAAGACTGCAAACTTCAAGAGGGGAGGGAAACAGCGGACAGGAATATGGATGTGCTTAAAAATTTCTTAAAAAAGAGTGGAATGCTTGAGCGATTCGAACTTTTCACGGCGTCGCCCAGATGCGTAGGGGAATTTAATCAGAAGTTTGAAGAATTTTTCAAGAAAATAACCTCTATGCCATCGTTAAAGATTGAAACTGCGGAGGCAAAAGAAAGTGTATGAAATTGTCACAAAAAAGGAGTTAGCCCCAAAAATCAAGCTTTTCGAGGTGAAGGCTCCAGACATAGCTGGAAAAGCGCAGCCAGGACAGTTCATAATATTAATTCTTGGCGATAAAGGCGAACGCATACCATTAACAATAGCCGATTATGATAGGAAAAAGGGCACAATAACCTTCGTTTTCAACGAGGTTGGAAAAACAACAAAACAGCTTGGGCTTCTTAATGATGGAGACAGCCTAACCAACATTACTGGACCTCTGGGAAATCCCTCTGAAATTCAGAATTTTGGAAATGTTCTATGCATTGGCGGTGGAGTTATGATTGCTCCGATGCTTTTGCAGGTTAAAGCCTTAAGGAAAGCAGGCAACACCCTCACAACCGTTGTTGGGGCGAGGATAAAGGATTTGCTGTTTTTTGAAGAGGAAATGAAAGCCTTAAGCCACAAGTTTTATGTAGCAACGGATGATGGTTCAAAGGGCTATAAGGGTTTAGGGTTTTTGAAAGAGCTTATTGAAAAAGAGAAGTTTGACCGTTGCATTGCCATGGGACCAGTAGTTATGATGAAAACAGTCTGCCAAATCACTAAACCCTTTGGCATTCCAACAATTGTGACTTTGACGCCTATAATGGTTGATGGAATGGGGATGTGTGGTGTCTGCAGAGTCACAGTTGGCGGACAAATGAAATTTGCATGCGTTGATGGACCAGAGTTTGATGGGCATTTGGTGGATTTTGATGGATTAATTAATAGGCAGAGGATGTTTCTGCCGGAAGAGAGGCTTAGCTCGTTATTGTGGGAAAAGTTGGGAGGTTGCGGCTGTGGCGGAAAATAAGCCTACACCAAAAGTTAAGAAGAAAGCCGTGCCCATGCCAAAACAGAAGCCAGAAGTTCGCAGACACAATTTTAATGAAGTTGCCTTGGGTTATACTGAAGAGCAAGCCATTGAAGAAGCAAACCGCTGTTTACAGTGTCCCAAACCCCAATGCGTTCCAGGCTGCCCCGTAGAAATTGACATTCCAGCCTTCATTAAACTCATTAGAGAAGGAAAATTTGACGAAGCCATAAAGAAAATTAAGGAGAAGAACAGCCTTCCAGCAATTTGCGGGCGGGTTTGCCCCCAAGAAGAACAATGCCAAATGAACTGTGTCCTTGGAAACGTTGGAGACCCAGTAAATATTGGTAGGTTAGAAAGGTTTGTGGCTGATTGGGAGAGACAAAAAGGTATTACAGTGCCAGAAAAAGCTCCACCCACAGGCAAAAAAGTGGCAATCATAGGCGCTGGACCCGCTGGTCTAACAGCCGCAGCAGACTTGGCCAAGTTGGGACACGAAGTGGTGATTTTTGAGGCTTTACACTTACCAGGCGGCGTCTTGGTTTATGGTATTCCAGAGTTCCGCTTGCCAAAGAGCATTGTTCAGGCGGAGGTTGATTACATTAAAAAGTTGGGTGTGGAACTGCGTTTGGGCTATTTGATTGGCAGAATCCACACAATTCCAGAACTGCTTAAAGAGGAGGGTTTTGACGCAGTTTTCATCGGGACTGGTGCTGGATTGCCCCAATTTTTAGGCGTGCCAGGCGAAAATTTTGGCGGAATTTACAGCGCAAACGAGTTTTTGATTAGAGTTAATTTAATGAAATCTTATGCCTTTCCAGTTTATGATACGCCCATAAGAATTGGCAAGCACGTGGCGGTTATAGGCGGAGGCAACGTAGCCATGGACAGCGCCCGCTCAGCCCTTCGTTTGGGCGCTGAAGAAGTCTGCATTGTTTATAGACGTTCAAGGGAGGAGATGCCAGCCCGCAAAGAAGAAATAGAAAATGCTGAAGAAGAGGGTATAATCTGCAAGTTTTTGGCTAACCCAACAAGGTTTATTGGCGATGAGAAGGGTTGGGTTAAACAGATGGAATGTATCTGCATGGAACTTGGACCCCCAGACGAAAGCGGAAGACGGAGACCAGTTCCAGTTAAGGGTTCAGAATTCCTCATGGATGTTGACACTGTTATTGTTGCCATTGGGCGGACGCCAAACCCAATAATTCAACGCACCACTGAAGGCTTAGCGGTTACAAAATGGGGCACAATAGTTGTGGATGAAAACGGAAAAACAAACCTTGAAGGAGTTTATGCTGGCGGAGACATTGTAACAGGCGAAGCAACAGTAATAAGCGCCATGGGCGCAGGCAAAAAAGCCGCAAAAGCCATACACCAATATTTAATGAATAAAAAATAATCCAACAGCGCCCTTCTTCTCTAGATAAATTTATGATGAAGTAGCCATCCTATTGAATGTTTGTTTGGTTTAGAAGTTTGTTTAAAAGTGTTTTTTGTCCTTTTATTAGAATGCCACTTTTTAAGATGTTTTTTTGAAAGTTTGGAGATAGGTTTTCCAACTCAACAAGGTCGACTGGAATGCCGAGGGCAAGCTCTATTCTAGCGTTTAAGTCAAGCAATTCTTTGAAGTTTAGTTTTGGGTTTGAATGTATGCATACGTCTATATCCCTTATGTAGTCTCTTGTTGTTAGACTTCCAAAGAGTATTGCAAGCTGAACTCTTTTCTGGTTTGCTAATAATTTTCTAAGTTTTTTGACTACCTCTTCTTTCCCTTTTCGGCTAAGCTTGTAGAATTGTATTTTGTCATATTTTGATTGCATATTTTTCCTTCACACTCTTTAAGAATTTGTCCATGGCCTTGAAGTTGTTTTTGATGGAATCATATATTTGGGCGTCGTCTATTATCCAATAGCGGTGTGTTAATAAGTTTCTGAGGCGCATTAGTGCGGTTAGGTCTTTTGCACAATCGCAAATATCTTCTTCTTCCATTATTTTGAAGCATTCTGAGTATGACTGTGGTGCACGCTTAAGGTCTTCCACGGCTATTTGGAGGCATATGCTTCCTAGAGCTTCTGCAATCACTATAATATGATATCTAACAGCGTACTTTTCTTCCATGCTCATTTTGGAGTAGGGTTTTGATGTCAGACGTTTAATTTCAGTCTTTGATTCTAGAATTTCATTTATTCTTTGTTTAAGTTGGTCGATGTTTATTGGCATCTTCATCAGCATGAATAAATAATGAGATTTGCAATTATAACATTATTGGCAATTTTGCAAAAATAAGAGCTTTAATGGTGTTAAAATAATTTTTGAAGCAAAAGTTTTATGAAAACGGTTGTAAATGAAGGATTCAAACATTGGGAGAGTAAAGCTAATTGGATATTGTTGTCTGTGTTAAGCATGTTCCGGAAACTGCAGAGGCAGAACTAAAGATTGATGCTAGCGGCAAAGGCATAGAAAAGGCTGGTTTGGTCTTTGACATTAACGAGTGGGATGATTATGCTTTGGAAGAGGCTGTGCGCATCAAAGAGAAGTTTGGCGGAACAGTCACTGCCATAACTATAGGCGCTGAAGATTCAGAGAGCACACTGCGCAAGTGTTTAGCTCGTGGGGCAGATAAAGCCATACGCTTAACAGATCAAAAATTTGCTGGTTCAGACGCTTATGCCATAGCAAAAATTTTGCACAGCATCATCAAAAACCTTCATTATGATTTGATTTTGACCGGCATGCAGGCTGGTGATGACGGCTACGCCATGGTAGGTCCAATATTGGCTGAGATGCTTGGAATCCCTCACACAACAATGGTTAAAAAAATTGATTTGGAGGCTGGAGCAGCCAAGGTTAACCGTGAATTGGAAGGCGGATTAGAAGAACAGCTTGAAATAAGGTTGCCAGCGCTAATTTCTGTTCAAACGGGTATTAATGAGCCACGTTATGTTTCAATAATGGGCATCCGAAAGGCGATGCAAAAAGAAATAAAAGTAATGACGTTAGCGGACACTGGCTTGTCTGAGACAGATGTGGGCGAGACTGGTTCTTGGCTGAAAATAGAGAAGCTTTATGTGCCGCCAGCAGAAAAGCAAGCAGAATTTCTCAAGGGAACTCCAGATGAGATTGCCGCAAGGATTGCTGAAATTCTAAAGGCAAGGGGGCTGATATAAATGGCGGAAATTTTTGTTTTAGCTGAGCATAGGCAAGGGCAAATCCGTGATATAACTTATGAGATGTTGACAAAAGCTAAAGAAACTGCAGAAAAAGCAAACATGGAGTTGACCGCCGTTATCTTTGGCAAAGAAGTTAAAGAAAAAGCAAAGGCGTTAGCTGAATATGCCAAAAAAGTTTTGGTTGTGGAAGATGCAAAACTTGAAAATTTCAACTCTGACGCTTATCAAAAAGTGCTCACCAACCTCCTTAGGGAATACAAGCCAACCTTAACATTGATTGGTCACACGTCTTATGGCATTGAATTGGCTCCAAGACTTGCTGCAGCCTTGAACATTCCGCTTGCCACAGACTGCATAGACTTCGCATTGGAGAGTGACACACTAAGTGTTACGAGGCAAATGTATGGCGGAAAAGTGAACGTAAACGCGACCATGCGGAAAGCAGAAAGTTACATGGTAACAGTTCGCCAAGCAGCGTTTACAGCCCAAAAGCCAGCCACGCCATCAAATGGCGAAATAATAGAAAAGCCATCACCTCTCACAGAAGAAGTAACCACAAAGCGCTTCATTCAGTATATACTGCCGCCGCCCGGCGGAGTTGACATAACAGCAGCAGAAAAACTTGTTGGAATAGGCCGAGGAATAAAAGACCAAAGCAACATACCCTTAATAGAGGATTTTGCAAAAAGCATAGGCGCAGTCCTAGCCTGCTCACGTCCAATAGTGGATAAGGGTTGGCTTCCCAATGACCGCCAAGTTGGAAGTTCAGGAAAAACCGTAAAACCTAAGCTTTACATTGCTGTTGGGATAAGTGGCGCCTTCCAGCATGTTTTAGGAATGAAAAACTCTGACTTGATAATAGCCATAAACAAGGATCCAAACGCTCCAATATTCAGTTTTGCAGACTATGGCGTTGTAGAAGACTTGTTCAAAATTGTGCCTTCTTTGAAAAACAAGATTTATGAGTTGAAGGGATTGAAAGCCTAAAAGGAGAAAACTGAAAATGGAGTTTAAACTAAACGAAGAGCAACAAGAAATAAAGCGTGCTGTCCGAGAGTTCTGCGAAAAGGAGTTCACGCCGGAACTCGCTTTAGAATATGACCAAAAAGAAGAGTTTCCAATGGCGCTTTACAAAAAGGCTGCCCGACTTGGATTTACAAGCATGAGAATACCAACAGAATACGGTGGACAAGGCTACGGCGTCCTAGAAGAGTGCATAGTTGTAGAAGAAATGTGCCGTGCTGACCCAGGTTTAGGGGTGGCTGTATCCCTTGGAAATCTTATGGTGCCAGATGTGCTTCTTAGGCATGGTAGTGAGGAGCAAAAAGAAAAATATATTCCGCCCCTTGCAAGGGGAGATAAAATTGCTGCTGCTGCCTTCACGGAACCAGAGCATGGAAGCGACATAACCCGCATGGATACAACAGCCGTCAAACATGGAAATGAGTGGGTTATTAACGGCGATAAACAATTCATTACAAACGCTCCTATAGCAGATACTTTCATAATATTGTGTCAAACAGACCCAAATGCAACACCATCCCACAGAGGACAAAGCCTATTCTTAGCCGAAAAGGGCATGCCAGGATTAGAAGCCACAAAATTGCATGGGAAGATGGGCATAAAACCATGCGTTACTGGTTCGCTTTCCCTAAGCGACTTGAAAGTGCCAGAAACAAACCTTGTTGGCGAATTAAATAAGGGCTTTTATTATGCGTTGGAACTTTTTGATGGAACCCGCATAACCGTTGCTGCCCAAGCGGTTGGAATGGCTCAAGGAGCTTTCGAAAGAGCCTTAAACTATGCTAAAAGTCGCAAACAATTTGGTCAACCATTAATAAACTTTCAAGGAGTATCCTTCAAATTGGCTGAGATGGCTATGAAAATAGAGGCAGCCCGCTTAATGACGTATAAGGCTGCATGGCTGTATGACAAGGAGAAACCAAATCCCATGGCAACTTCTATGGCGAAGGCTTACGCCAGTCGTGTAGCCATGGAAGTCACAGATGAGGCTATTCAAATATTTGGTGGATACGGCTATTTAGCAGACTATCATGTGGAACGTTTTCACCGCTGTGCAAAAATAACCGAAATCTACGAAGGAACAAGCGAGATTCAAAAGCTTACAATAATCAATTTCCTCCAAAAACAAGCTTAACATTTTCCCCTTTTCTGTTTTATAAGTCAGTTAGTTTTAAGGAAGCATCCGCTTTTTCTTTTCAAAAATCTTATTACCTTTGCCATCCTTCAGCATTACGCATTAAAAGGAGGAAAATTTGTGGCGATTGGAAATTTGAAAAAAGCGGCAGTTATAGGCTCTGGAGCAATGGGTCATGGAATAGCACAGCTTTTGGGAATGGCTGGCTGCGAAGTTGCAATGGTAGACGTAAGCGACGACCTTCTGCAAAAGGGGAAGGAGAAAATTAAATGGAGCCTAGACAAATTTGTGGAAAAGAAGCGAATAAGAGCGGAAGATGCGGCAGCAACTTTAGCGCGGATAACTACAACAACAAGTTATGAGCAAGCAGCTAAAGACATAGACCTAGCCGTGGAAGCAGTTGTAGAAAATATTGAAGTAAAGAAGAAGGTTTTCGCCACTCTTGACCAATTGGCGCCTCCCCACGCCATATTTGCATCAAACACTTCCACACTAAGCATAACAGAAATGGGAAAAGCAACAAAACGCCCAGAAAAAGTGGCCGGAATGCACTTCTTTAACCCACCCCAGCTAATGGCTTTGGTTGAAGTTATAAAGGGCGAGAGCACAAGCCAAGAAACCATAAACATGCTAGTGGAACTCGCCAAAAAACTTGGAAAAACGCCCATAGTGGTGCGAAAAGACGTGCGAGGCTTCATTGTAAACAGAATATTAGGCGCAGTTTTCAACGAAGCCTTCTGGGCATTCCACCGAGGCGAAGCAACAAAAGAGGGAATAGACGCATCCGTAAAATACAGCGGTGGCTTTCCAATGGGCTGGTTTGAACTGGCAGATTTTGTTGGCTTAGACATAGCCTATGAAGTGGGCAAAATCCTGTATGAAGCTTATGGAGAAAGAATGAAACCCTGCGCAGAAGTGATAGAACCCCTAGTGAAAGGAGGCAAGCTAGGACAAAAAACAGGCATGGGCTTTTACGATTGGACTAAGGGAAGACCAAGAATACCCTTTAATCTTCTGGAGGAATATGATGTTGAAAGGTCATGGGCTGTGGCTGCCAACGAAGCTGCTTGGCTTATCCACGATGATGCTGCAAATCCAGCAGACATTGACACGGGAATGAAGTTGGGAACTTATTGGCCTTCTGGACCTTGCGAGTATGCTGACAGAATGGGCTTGGATACTATGCTTAATAGGCTTAAGGAATTGTACGCAAAATATAATATGGAACTTTACAAACCATGCCCACTATTGGAAGAATATGTTAGTAAGGGGTGGACTGGCAAAAAGGCTGGAAGGGGGTTCTACTGATGAAGTTTGAGTTGACAGAAGAGCAGTTGGCAATAAAGAATGCTGTGAAAGAGTTTTGCGAAAAAGAGTTCAAGCCAGAACTAGCCTTAGAACTGGATAAGAAAGAGGAGTTTCCACTTGAGCTTTACAAGAAAGCGGCGAAGCTTGGTTTCACAAGCATGTTTTTCCCGCAAGAATATGGTGGACAAGGCTGCGGCTTGCTGGAGACATGCTTGGTCATTGAAGAGATGTGTAGGGCTGATTCTTCCCTTGGTGTTGCCATTTCAAGCGGAAACTTCGGCAGCGAACTCATTTTGACTTATGGGTCTAAAGAGCAGAAGGAGAAGTATCTTCCACCCATATGTAAAGGCGAAACGATGTCAGCAGCAGCCTTTACCGAACCCAATGTTAGCGGAAGCGACATAACCCGCATGGAAACCACAGCCACAAAATATGGAAACGAATGGTGGATAAATGGCACAAAAACCTTCATCACAAACGCTACCCTCGCCGACTTCATAGTGGTTTTAACACAGACAGACACTAAAGTTAGACCAACCTACAGAGGCGAAACCCTCTTTGTAGTGGACAAAGGCACGCCTGGACTTGAAACAACGAAACTTCATAACAAGATGGGAATTAGGTGTTCAGTGACGGGGGAAGTTGTCTTCAACAATGTTAAAGTGACAGACTGGAACATTGTTGGCGAATTAAACAGAGGCTTCTATTGCTCCATGGAATTCTTTGACAAAACCAGAGTGGGCGTGGCAGCCCAAGCAGTTGGTATGGCTCAAGGAGCTTGGGAAATAGCTTTCAAATACGCCAAACAAAGAGAAGCCTTCGGACAACCCATACTCCAGCATGAATTGATAGGATGCGGATTAGCAGAAGCCATGACAAAAATTGAGGCTGCAAGATGGCTCACTTATAGGGCTGCTTGGCTAGTTGATGTTGGAAAAATGGATCCAATGGCAACAGCTATGGCGAAACAGTATGCTAGTCGTGTAGCCATGGAAGTGACGGACTTTGCCATTCAAACCCTTGGTGGATATGGTTATTTGGGCGATTATAGAGTTGAGAGGTATCATAGGGACGCAAAGATAACGGAAATATACGAGGGAACCAGCGAAATCCAGAAACTGACTGTTCTCAAATATTTATTGAGAAAATATTAGGAAAGTGAATTAAAATATTATATGTATGTTTGCAAAAGGATGGGTGTGGTGAAAAATTTGAGTAAGGCATATGAGACAATAAAAATTGAAAGGGAACAAAATCTCTTGTGGATAATCCTAAACAGACCCCACAGGTTAAACGCTTTCAACGACGTCTTGATGGAAGAGCTTGCAGACGCCTTAGACATGGCTGAAAAAGACCAATCAATAAGATGCCTAATAATAACTGGCGAAGGAGACAGATCCTTCAGCGCCGGGGCAGACGTGACAATGTTTCCTAAGGCTACGCCAGCAAAGGCTGAGGAATTTTCAAGGGCTGGACAAAAAATTTTTGGCAAAATAGAGGAAATGTCAAAACCCGTAATAGCTGCAATTAATGGCTTCGCCCTCGGCGGCGGCTTAGAACTAGCCTTAGCATGCGACTTTAGGATAGCGGCTGAACATGTTGAGCTTGGAAGCCCAGAAATAGCCTTAGGTTTAATTCCAGGGTGGGGTGGAACCCAGAGGCTTGTGCGTATTGTGGGTTTGGCAAAGGCGAAAGAGATGGTTATGCTTGGAGGTAGAATGAAGGCTGAAGAGGCGCTAAAAATAGGGCTTGTGCATAAAGTTGTGCATTTCGAAAAACTGCGAGAAGAAGCTCGAACGTTAGCAACTAAGCTTGCTGAAGGTCCGCCGATAGCCATGAAATATGCAAAGCACGCCCTAAACTTTGGAACACAAGTGCCATTAGAAGTTGGATTAAGACTTGAGGCTGGACTGATGGGATTAGCATTCTCCACGGAAGATTTGAAAGAAGGCGTAGAAGCATTTATGTCCCGTAGAAAAGCCGAGTTTAAAGGCAAATAACCTACGCTCTTTTATAAACATCACCCTCTTTTCTATGTTTAAACAAATTAAAGAATGGGATTGAAATGAGAAAAGTAGCTGTCATAGGAGTTAGTAATTCTAAATTTGGAAACAGAAGCGACGTGAACGTGGCGGAATTAGCCTTCGAAGCTGTGAAGCCTTCGCTGGAGGATGCTGGAATAACAGCAAAAGATGTGGAGTTTGTGGCTGTAGGAACAACTGGGGCTGGAGCTTGGTATGAGGAACTGCTTCCAGCAGTTGTGGCGGCCGAATATTGCGGTCTCACAAAGGCGGGATTAATGCGATGCGAAGCAGCATGTGCAAGCGGCAGCGCCGCTTTCCAAGCGGCATACTCCACAATTGCAAGTGGGCAAGCAGATATCGCTATGGCTTTGGGCGTTGAAAAAATGAGAGAGATTGACACTCCAACGGCTATGGAGTGGATTGGAAGGGCTGGATATTATCTATGGGAATTTCACAATTTTGGACCAACTTTTCCAGCCTATTATGCTTTGCATGCCACTGCTCATATGGCAAAGTTCGGAACTACTGAGGAGGATTTGGCGTTGGTGGCTGTTAAAAATCATAAGTATGGCTCCATGAATCCCTTAGCGCATCTTCAGAACAGAATAACAGTTGATGATGTTTTATCTTCAATGGTTATAGCGTCACCCTTAAAACTTTTTGACTGTTGCCCAATGACTGATGGTTCCGCAGCAGTAATTTTGGCTTCGGAAGAAAAAGTCAAAGAGTTAGGCATAGACACTCCAGTTTGGGTGGCTGGAATTGGCTATTCCTCGGGAACAGCGAATCTGAGCAAAAGATTTGATTATGTGGGTTTAGAAGCCAGCGTCTACGCAGCCAAAATGGCATATAAAATGGCTGAAATAACCCCAGAACAAGTTGACTTCGCAGAAGTTCACGACTGCTTCACAATAGCAGAAATAATGGCTTACGAAGATTTGGGATTTTGCAGCAAGGGCGAAGGCGCAAAACTCATCCGTGAAGGACAAACGGAAATTGGCGGAAAAATTCCAGTAAACATGGACGGCGGCTTAAAAGCTAAGGGGCATCCCATCGGCACAACTGGTTGTTCCATGATTTACGAAGTTACAAAACAACTTCGCGAAGAGGCTGTTGAAAAAGGAAGGCAAGTTCCGCTTAAAAATTACATTGGATTAGCTCACAACGTGGGCGGAACTGGGCATTACTGTTACGTTACCATATTAAGGAGATGATGTGTATGGCGAGCATGCCAACAATAAAATCTAGGGAAATAAAAATTGTTCAAGACATACCAATAAGCAAGACGTTAAAGTTTTGGGAAGGCCTAAAAGAAGGGAAAGTTTACGCAACAAAATGCAAAAAATGTGGAAAAGTGTACTTTCCGCCATCGGCTGACTGCCCAGAATGTTTATCCTCTGAAGTGGACTGGATTGAATTAAGCAGTGAGGCAGAAATTGAAACTTTTACGCATGTGGTTGTCAGACCTACAACATTTCAGCAATATAAACCTTACACTGTGGCAATTGGCAAGCTAAAAGAAGGTGTACGAGTTCTGGCATGGTTGACGGGTTTCAAATTATCGCAAATTAGCGTTGGAATGAAAGTTAAGCTTGTAGCGAAAATTTCGCCTGAAGGCTACGCCACATACGAGTTTGTTCCACCTTAAAATTGCGTTTTTATTTCCACTTTTTTATCCAATTCAAAGTTTCAGCTATCACTCTTTCTTCTTTTCCACTATAAATGTGGTCACCGCCATTAATTATTAAGAAAGTTTTGGGCTCTTTTGCCAACTCAAACACATGACGGGCTTCTTCAACACCCACAAGAACATCAGCATCACCAATCACAACCAATAAAGGAACAGCGTTCAATCTTGTTATTGCTTCGCATTCGTTTAATTTCATAAGTTTCTCTCTAACATTTTTTGGACGTAATTTTATTCCAAAAACTTCTAGCTTAAACAATTTTGAAGTGTCGAAAAGCTTGTCAATCCAAGAGAAGAGCATGAACCAGTATAAGCCGCCCTTCCCCCTTGTGCGAGTAATGAACTTCTTAACATTATAGTCATGATTATTGGGTGTGGACCACAAAACAAGTCCTTTAATGCGCTTATCATTTTGAACGGAATAGAGCGAAACTGCTCCGCCTAAACTGTGGCCTAAAACAAAAATCTTGTCAGAAATCACTTCTGCTCGTGAGGCTAAATAGTTGATGGCGCATTTAACGTCTTTCTGTTCTCCAAAGCCATAGTCAAAATTTCCAAGGCTTTTTCCAACTCCTCTAAAGTCGAAGAGCAGTGCGACAATACCGTTTTCGCATGCTGCCTTCGCTAATTTTTCGTAAATTTTGATAGCGTGAAAACCGTGGGCATTCATGCCATGACAGATAAGCAAGGCTGGTGCTGGAACATGGTCTGGAATGTGTAGTTCGCCATAAAGGCGTAAGTTTTCGCAGTTAATCCAAACTGTTTCAGTTTTCAAGGCAACCCCATTGTAGAAAGTATTATTACCCCATCACCTCTAATATTTAAGATTAGGGTTAAATGATGTGTCCTAGAAGGAGAAAGGTGAAGGAAGAAAAAATTGAGAGGAAAGAAGTGCTCGAAAAACCGTGGTATAAGTTTTGGCCTGAAGGAGTTCCCAAACACATAGATTATCCTGAAATTCCACTTTTCCAGTTTCTCAGAGACACCGCGGGGAAATATCCAGAAAAAACTGCAATAGTTTATTTTGACAGAAAAATCAGTTATAAGGAGTTAGACACGATTACAGACAAGTTTGCAACAGCCCTTACAGATTTTGGCGTGAAAAAGGGCGACAAAGTTGCCATTTTCTTGCCAAATATTCCTCAATTTATAATGGCATATTATGGTGCCATAAAAACTGGAGCCATAGCCACAGCCATAAGCCCCTTATACAAGGAGCGTGAAGTGGAGCATCAACTTAACGATTCTGAAGCAGAAACAATAGTTGTTTTAGACTTGCTCTATCCAATAGTGGAGAAGGTTTGGGAGAAAACAAAACTGAAGAGAGTAATTGTGGCAAGCTTGAAAGAGTATATGTCGGGAACCACAGCCTTTTTGGGTTCTTTGTTGAAGAAGATTCCATCCCGTAAAGTTGAACGCAAACCCAACGTTTACTTCTTTAAAGAACTTGTGGATAAGTATCCGCCAAACCCGCCTAAAGTGGAGATAAACCCCAAAGAGGATTTGGTGGCGCTGCAGTACACGGGTGGAACCACGGGAACATCGAAAGGTGCAATGTTAACCCATATGAACTTGGTTTCAAATGCTGTCATGTGTAAAGCTTGGCTTAAGGATGTGATGGAAGGAGAAGAAACATTTTTGGCAGTACTTCCCCTATTTCACATTTACGGCATGACAACGGGCATGAATGCGCCCATCTACATAGGTGGAAGAATTGTTTTGCTGCCACGCTTTGATGCAGTAAGCACCTTCCAAACCATACAAAAGTATAGGGTTACAGTTTTCTGTGGAGCACCAACCATGTACGCCATGCTTCTAGCCCACCCAGACCTAGGCAAATACGACTGCACATCAGTGCGTTTCTGTATATCCGGTTCTGCACCGCTTCCACCAGAAATTCAGAAAAAATTCATGGAAGTAACTGGCGGCGTCCTCGTGGAAGGTTACGGCTTGACGGAATCTTCACCAGTAACCCACTGCAACCCCCTAGACAAAACAATGAAAACCGTAAAAGTAGGCTCGATAGGCATTCCTTGGCCTGACACAGACGCGAAAATAATGGATTCTGAAACTGGCGAGAAAGAGCTTGCGCCAGGCGAAATAGGCGAACTTGTCGTAAAGGGTCCACAAGTTATGAAGGGTTATTGGAAAATGCCTGAAGAAACAGCACAAGTTTTGAGGGACGGTTGGCTTTACACTGGTGATATTGGAAAAATGGATGAAGACGGCTACTTTTACATTACAGACCGCAAAAAAGACCTAATAAAATATAAGGGCTACAGCGTTTACCCAAGGGAATTAGAAGACGTTCTATATGAGCATCCAGCCGTGAAACTTTGCGGAGTGATAGGCAAGCCAGACCCTGTTGCTAGTGAGATTCCAAAAGCTTTTGTTGTTTTAAAGGAAGGAATGACAGCCACAGAGAAGGAAATCATGGATTTCGTTAACGAGAAGGTGGCGCCTTACAAAGCGATAAGAGAAGTGGAGTTCCGCAAAGAACTGCCCATGACAATGGTTGGCAAAGTCCTAAAAAGAGTGTTGCAAGAAGAAGAACGCAAAAAAGCAGAAGCAAAAATTGCATAATAAATCATTTATCTTTTGTTGCTCTGTAGATTAGTACTTTCTACGTTGCCTACCTTGGAAACTTTGACAAGCTTCCATCTACCCAAAAAATCTTTTTTATAAAAATGGAATAATCCACAAGCTTGACACCGCATAATCTTGGTTCCCTTATTGACATCCAGCTCGACTAATTCGGTTAATCCTTCACAATCAAAGCACTTGCCAACATGTTTCTTTTCTTCAACCATCTTAACCCGACTTCGAATGTTTATTATTGTTTTTAAGTTAAAAATATTTTCAGAAAATAAGATCACCTTTATTTCTTTGCGTATAACATCAAAACGTATATTGCATAGCATTTTCCTTTAATGATAACTGATTTGAAGTGCGAGTCAAAGTTAATGTTACTGGCATAGTTCAAGGCGTCGGATTTCGACCCTTCATTTACCGCACCGCCATAAAAAACGGTTTAAAAGGTTACGTTAGAAACCGCGGCGATGCTGGTGTAGAAATCCTTCTGGAAGGAGAAGAGAATCAAATAAAATGTTTCCTAAATGATTTAAAGGAAAATAAGCCTCCACTGGCGCAAATCCACGAAATTCTCGTAAAAAAGTTGAAGGGAAAAGAATCTTTTGATGCATTTACAATTTACAAAAGTTCTGAAGAAGCTGAGCTTTCTGGTTCGGTTATTCCGCCAGACGTAGCCATCTGCGACAACTGCCTAAAAGAACTTCGAAACCCGAAAGACCCGCGGCATGACTATTTTTTTATAACTTGTACTGATTGCGGTCCAAGATACACTATTATTGAGGCTTTACCCTATGACCGTGAAAACACGACGATGCGCGACTTCACCATGTGCCCATTCTGCCATGGAGAATATGCGGACCCTTTGAATAGGCGTTTTCATGCTCAAACCGTGGCGTGTCCAAAATGCGGACCAAAAGCATATCTCACAAACAATAATGGTCAACTTTTGGATTGTAAAGACTCAATTAGGGAGGCTGGTAGGCTTCTTTCTGAAGGCTTTATTGTTGCCATAAAAGGTTATGGGGGCTTTCACGTTGCAACCTCCACCCTTAAGAATGGGCCTCTAATTAGGCTTAGAAGGGTTAAGCATAGAAGGCAAAAGCCCTTTGCCATAATGGCGAAAAGTTTGGAAGCCATTAAAACTTTTGCAGAAATAAGCAAAAATGAAGAAAGGCTCCTAACTTCTTATACTCGCCCAATTGTTTTGCTAAACAAAAACGAGAAGTATTATCTTTCAGATTTGATTGCTCCGGGCTTGCATAATGTTGGCGTTATGCTGCCATACACGGGCTTGCATTACATGCTTTTTGATGGCGTGGATGAACCAGCTTTTGTCATGACCAGTGCAAATCCGCCAAACCAGCCGATAATAAAGGATAATGATGAAGCCCTGCAAAGGCTTGGCGATACTGTTGACTATTTTCTTTTTCACAATCGCCAAATAGCCCACAGATGCGACGACTCCGTTGTGCGCCTGCATGGTAAAAGCTTAGTTTTTATTAGGCGTTCGCGAGGTTATGCTCCAGCCCCAATAATGCTTAAGGAAAAGGCTAAATGTTGTGTTGTGGGTTTGGGTGGAGAATTGAATAATACTGCTTGTGTTTTGCTTGGAGATAAGGCCTTTATTTCTCAGCATATTGGCGATGTGGAAAATGTTGAAACAAGGGATTTTTTGGAAAATGCAACCCATCACCTGATTCGCCTAACAAACAGCAAAGTGGAAGCCGTGGCATGTGATTTGCATCCAAAATTTACAACAACAAAACTAGCCCAAGAATTGGCAAAACAGAACTACTGGCAACTAATCCAGGTTCAGCATCATTATGCGCATGTTGCAGCTTTGATGGCTGAACACAACTTAAACGAGATTGTTGGCGTGTGCTGTGACGGATATGGATATGGCGTTGATGGCGGAGCATGGGGAGGCGAAATCATAATCACTACAAGAGAAAGCGCAAATTTCAAAAGGGTAGCCTACCTTCAAAAACAACCACTTATAGGTGGAGATTTGGCAACCCGCTATCCGCTTAGAATGGCTGCTGGAATGCTTCACAAGATGGTGAATGTGGAAGATTGGCTTTTACAGAACGAACAGTACTTTCCACATGGCAAAAATGAAATTCAATTAATTCTCCAACAACTTGAAAAAAGGCGTAACGTTATTGAAACGACAAGCTGTGGAAGGGTTTTAGATGCTGTGGCGGTGGTCTTGGGAATATGTTATGAACGCACTTATGAGGGTGAACCAGCCATGAAGCTTGAATCCATCGCCATGAAAGGCAATGATACGCTAAAGCTGAAACCAATAATAAAAGGTGATGTGTTGGATACTGCGCAAATGTTGTACGAAATATTTGTAAACAAAGAAATGCAGTCCAAGGCGGATTTAGCCTATTCTGCCCATGCATATTTGGCTGAAGGCTTAGCAGAACTAGCCATAGAAAAAGCATTAGAAAACGGCATCAAAACTATTGGTTTTTCTGGCGGAGTTGCATGCAATCAAATTTTGTCTTTGGCTATGCGAAAAATTGTGGAAAAAGCGGGTTTGCGGTTTGTGGTTCATGAGGCTGTTCCGCCTGGTGATGGAGGCTTGTCTTTTGGTCAAGCGGTTTTTGGCGGATTTTTCCTTTAAAACCATAACCAATTTATTTTTGTTACACTCTTCTGGTTAGTGATAAAGATGTGTTTGGCTATTCCAGCAAAAGTCATAAGCCTAAAAGAAGACAAAGCCCAAGTGGACTTCGGCGAAGGCGTATTAAGAGAGGTTAATGTTACGCTTGTGGATGTTAAGGTTGGCGATTATGTTTTGGTTCATGCTGGTTATGCAATTCAGGTTTTAAGTGAAAAAGAGGCTTTGGAGACCATAAGCTTATGGAATGAAATCCTCCAAGTAGAAGTTGAAACTAAACAGTAGTTGATAAGGAAATGGCTGAAAAGCTAAGGTTTAGAGACCCGAAATTGGCGAAGCGTATAGCAGAAAAAATCCATGAAACTGCACCAAAAAAAGTCACCATCAAAATTTGTCATGTCTGTGGCACCCATGAATGGACTATTACGCATTATGGCATCCGCAGTCTCCTACCAGAAAATGTTGAAGTTATTGCTGGACCGGGCTGTCCAGTCTGCGTAACGCCAGCATCAGAAGTTGATGAAACCGTACACTTAGCCCTAAAAGGCGTTGTTGTCACATGTTTTGGCGACGTTCTAAGGGTTCCAGGTTCGAAAATGTCGCTTTTGGATGCCAAAGCTGAAGGCGCCGATGTCCGTGTTGTTTACAGTGTCAGCGATGCTGTCAAAATGGCTGAGAAGGAACCGCAAAAAGAGTTTGCCTTTTTCGCCATTGGTTTTGAAACCACAGCGCCATCCACAGCGGTGGAGATTTTGAAAAAGCCGCCTAAAAATCTTAGCTTCTTGGTTTCGCATCGTTTGATTCCTCCAGCCATGAAAGTACTTGTTGAAATGAAAGACCTAAGCCTAAACGGTTTCATAGCCCCTGGGCATGTGAGCACAATTATTGGGCTTAAGCCTTACGAAATTTTTCCAAAGCAATATGAAATGCCGACTGTTGTGGCTGGTTTCGAACCAATAGACGTATTATTTGGCATTTACATGATTCTGAAGCAGTTAAGCGAAGGCAAACCACGCCTAGAAAACGAGTATACGAGGGCTGTGCGTTGGGAAGGCAACACAAAAGCGCAAAAAATCATGCAGAAAGTTTTCAGCGTTGCCGATGGCAACTGGCGTGGAATAGGCACGATTCCGCAATCCAAACTCGTTCTTGGTGAGGAATACGCAGTCTATGATGCTCATTTGAAGCATGGTGTGAAAGTTGAAGGCGGCGTTGACATACAGCAAGGCTGCAAATGTCACCTCGTCATAATCGGAAAAATAAAACCAACAGAATGCCCACTGTTCATGAAGGCATGCACACCACAAAAGCCCATTGGCGCCTGTATGGTAAGCATGGAAGGTACATGCCGCATATGGGCAAAGGCAATAAACAT
>JARYMR010000019.1 GCA_029907045.1 Candidatus Bathyarchaeota archaeon | reverse complement strand
TGCTTGCAAGCAGCGTAGCCAACGTTTTTCCCATAATTGCTGGTGCCAACTTTATCCTATATGGACCAATTGAAAATGCGCCCCATGCATACTTTTACTGTGGCTTGGCCGATGCTTACGTTGCTTACTCTGTATCCCAAGAGTTTAGGACAAGACCGCTAATCAAGGATCATCCCTTATTTAAAATGTTTAAGTAAAAAGTTTTGAATGTGTTATGGCGTCAAAGCGACGTTTCTTGAAAGCTGCTCTGTCACCTCTTTTAATCCGAGTTTTTCAAGGGTGCTCTGAGTTGGTATTCCCCTATTGTCCCATCCACGTTTTGCATAGTACATGTCAAGTAGCGTGTCGAATTTTGTTTTCTCAAGGGTCGTGCCCTTGTATGGTCCTTTTGTTATTGGTTCCTTAAACCATCGCACTGGTGGATAATCCATCTGACGGTCCCACTCTTGACCGAACTCACGCACCCAGAAGGCTCTTATGAGGGCGTATATTCTGTCGGCTAATATGTAAAACATTTCATTAAGAGGAATTTCTATTCCCGACGCTGCTTTTAATAGTCTCGGATACCATTCTAAGTCGAAGCCCAATTCTATCCACGGAAGCCTGCACGCCACGAGCGATTCGAACATTCCTCCCCTTATACGCTGAAATTCTATTACCTTGTCCACTTTGGCTTCCGTATATCCGGACCTGTCGGTTCTTATCTCCCAAGAGATAACCCAAGCTTCCTTATGATGGGCACCTATGGAGGAAGTTGCGAACGCCAAAGCCATTCCTGGGACCGTGTGGCAGTCATAGGCTGAAGCTTCAAGTCCTTTAACGTGGATTGCCCAGTTTTGGGAGTCTCCGCCGAGTTTTTGGCTTACTCTCATGACGCCTTCTGCAAGGAGGTTTCCAAACTCTCCCTTGCGGTACGCAATTTCCTGGATTAGCGTTTTTGTCTTTTCAAAATCTCCCCATTCTATTCCGTCTTTTAGAAACCCTTTTTCTGTTGCTTCCATGGCAAAGGCTATTGTATTGCCCAAAGAAATTGTGTCTATGCCTAATTCATCTGCCATTCTGTTAAGCACTGAAACCTTTCCAAGATGCCCCAATCCAATATTGGAGCCGAGCATGGCAACATTCTCATAGTCAAGTTCCGATTCTCTGCCTTCACTGTCGAGGACAACGTTTCCGCATGCCATGTTACAGTAGGGGCATCCTCTTCGCTGAACTTTTGCCGCTTCCATGGCATAGCCGTTAATGAGATTGCCCAGTTCAAAGACTCCTTCTTTAAAGTTGTACGTGGGTAAAACGCTGTTTTCATTAGCCCAATCTATTGTTGCCATAGTACCTTGCCTAATCCAGAAACCATAGTAGTCTCTGGCTTTAATATCGGCATAAGCGTCGCTTACAAGTTTCTTATATCCTTCCGGATCAGCCAAAGGAATTTCTTTAGTTCCCTTAAATACAACAGCCTTAAGTTTTTTTGAACCCATAACAGCACCCATTCCAGGCCTTCCACCAGCCCTTCCCTCTTGAGAAACAATAGTGGCGTATCGCACCATATTTTCGCCGCTTGGACCAATTAGAAGCGCTCCCACATCTCTGCCGTGAATTTCCTTGATGTTTTCCTCTGCTTCGAAAGTTGTTTTGCCCCATATGCCGTCAGCGCTTAAAATGTAGCCTTTCTCTTCTTCCACGTAAAGATAAACTGGTTTTTGCGCTTTTCCTTCTACTATTACGGCGTCAAATCCAGCCTTGCGCATATTCACCGCAGCCATTGTTCCAACATTTCCATCGCCATATCCTCCGGTGAGGGGGCTTTTTGCTGCTATAACAAGTTTGCCGAGACTTGGACCTGGAAGTCCAGTTAATGGTCCTGCGGCAATGACAAGTTTGTTTTCTGGACCTAATGGGTCAGTTCCTAGTTTCAGCGCATCCCATAAAATTTTTACTGCAAAACCCCTTCCACCCAAGTACTTTCTTGCAAACTCTAAGTCATAATTTTGTGTTGCCGTTTCCATTTTTGAAAGGTTAACCCGTAATATTTTGCCGTTCCAACCATACATTTTACATCACACAGCATCCTTTTCGATGTTTTAGGAATATAAAATTTTATATATAGAATAAATTTTAGGCTACATCGGTGAGATTATGAAAGTTGAGAGGACAATTACAGTTTTTGAAACCCATTCTTCTGGCGAAACAACCAAGGTTGTGGTAAGCGGTTTTCCTCACATTCCAGGAAAAACAATGTGGGAGAAGACAAAGTATTGCCAAGAACACTATGATGATTGGAGAAAAGCCCTTATGATGCAGCCTAGGGGTTTCTCGGGCATATTGGGCGCCATAATCACTGAACCAACTAATCCCAAAGCAGATTATGGAGTAATATTCACGTATACGGGTGGCTATTTCAACTCATGCGGAGACAGCACATTCGCTGTGACTAAAGTTTTAATTGAGCAAGGCATGGTTGAAGTTAAGGAACCCATAACCGAAGTAACTCTCGACACGGCTGCGGGACTCGTAAAAGTAGAAGCGAAGGTCAAAGATGGCGAAGTTCAAGAAATATCCTTTGAAGGCGTCCCATCCTTCTACCAAGAATCAAAGAAAATTAAAGTTCCCGAAATTGGCGAAATCAACGTAGACATAGCCTTTGGAGGATTATACTACGTATTTGTCAACCCAGAAGATGTTGGCGTTCAAGTTAAGCCCGAGAACGCAAGAGAGCTAATTCGTGTTGGCATGAATATAATTAACGCTGCAAACAAGCAGGTTAAAGTTGTCCATCCAGAAAATCCAGAGCTAAATAAAATTGAACTTGTAACTTTCTCGGCTAAACCCATAAAATCTGCGCATAATTGTAGACACGCAAACGTTTACTCTGATACAATATGCGTTTCCCCAGCTGGAACTTCCGTCAGTGCTAAACTAGCTACATTGTGGGCTAAGGGAGAATTCAAAGCTGGAAACCGTCTAATAGTTGAGAGTTTAGTGAATCCAGATTTAACGATGATTGGCGAAATCTGCAGAGAAACCAAAGTGGGCAAATACAAAGCAATAATACCAAAACTCTCAGCTAAAGCTTACATAATAGGTATGCAGCAATGCATTTTAGAAAAAGATGACCCGATAAAATATGGCTTCTTATTAAGTTAACTTTTCAAGCGCCGCCTTCATTCTGTTCATGGCTTCCCTTATTTTCTCTTTTGATGTTGAATAAGAAATTCTTATGTATCCTTTGCCATACTCTCCAAAAGCTGTTCCTGGCACAGTGATAACTTTTGCCTTCTCGAGGAGATACATCGCAATTTCAGTTGATGACATACCAGTTTCCTTTATGTTTGGAAAAGCATAAAAAGCGCCTTCAGGCTTTAAACATGAAACTCCAGGCATGCTGTTTAACTCTTTTATTACAATTTCCCTTCTTTCCGCATATTCCTTAAGCATCTTTCGCGTGTAATCCTTTGAGCCCCGCAAGGCTGCTATGGCAGCCATCTGGGAGATGGAGCTTGGATGAACGAGTATGTGTTCTTGAAGTTCTAGCATTTCTTCTATTATCTCTTTTTGTGCTACTGCGAATCCTATGCGCCACCCAGTCATGGCATATGTTTTTGAAAAAGTGAATATACTTATGGTTCTTTCTTTCATCTCTGGAAAGGATGCTATACTCATGTGGTTTATTTCGTCATATAAGATGGCTTCGTAAGCTTCATCAGAAATAACTAAAAGGTCATTTTCTAATGCTATATTCGCTATATTTTTTAGTTCTTTCTCCCTCAGCACAGACCCTGTAGGGTTGGATGGCGAATTAATGAGGATTGCTTTCGTTTTTGGCGTTATTCTTTTCACTATGTCATTGGCATCTACGCGAAAATTGTTTTCTTCTTTTAGGGGGTATGAAATCGGTTTGCCACAAGCAAGAACAACTTGAGCAGCATAGTTTGGGAAGCCCGGATTTGGAATAAGCACCTCCTCGCCGGGGTCTATTAGGGTTAAAAATGCTAAGGATAAGCCTCCCATGGCTCCTGCTGTTGCCATAATCTCTGTTTCGGGGTCGGCGTCTATGCGATTTTCTTTTCGCAGCTTTTCTGAAACTGCTTTTCTAAACTCTGGGAAACCAGCATTTACCGTATAGTGAGTGTATCCCTCTTTCATGGCTTTTACAGCGGCTTCAATTATGTGGGGAGGTGTGTCAAAATCGGGTTCTCCTATTGATAAATTCACCACGTCTGTGTATTTTTGAGAAAGGTCAAACATTTTTCTTATTCCAGATTTTGGGATTTTCTTTGAACGTTTTGAGAGCTTCAATTTTTTACTCATAGACTACTCACGCTCTGGCATATTTGAAGAAATGTTTACTTTGAATGTCCTAAGAGTTTCTTAACCACTTCCACGGCTTCAGTCGCATCAGCTCCGTAGCCGTCAGCACCGATTTCTTCAGCCCATTCCTTACTGGCTGGAGCCCCGCCTATAATCACTTTAACCTTATCCCGCAAGCCTTCTCTTTTTAATGTTTCAATAACTGTTCTTTGCTCGGGTAAGGTTGTGGTTAGGAGGGCTGACAATCCGACTACGTCTGGCTTTAACTCCTTAATCATTTCTACGAATTTTTCTGCTGGCACATCCTCTCCAATGTCGTAAACTTCAAATCCGTTTGCAGTTAGCATAGAAGCCACTATAGTTTTTCCTATGCTATGAATGTCTCCCGCAACTGTGCCTAAAAGCACTTTTCCAAGAACTTTACGCTCTTTCTTCTCCTTCTTTAGTTCGGGCTCCAAAACTTCTAAGGCTTTTTTCATGGTTTCCGCAGCCATGATTAGTTCTGGAAGGAATATGTCTCCATTTGCGAATTTTTCTCCAACCTCTCTTATTCCTTTGGCTAAGCCATCTTCTATAGCCCTAAGTGGATCAACTTTAAACTTTATGACCTCTTTAGCAGCGGACACAGCCTCTTCAGAGTTGTAGTCTAAAACTGCAAGTCTTAGTTTTTCTATGATGCTTTCTACGCTCATTCTAGGCACCTTCCTTTTTCCTTTTAACAATATTCATAATTTTATCTTTTGCATCCTTTGATAGTGGAAGAACTTCATGCTCCCTTAATATTTTCTCAGCTTCTTCCTTAGCTTTAACCCATAAATCTTTGGCGCCTGATTTAACCCAGATTTCAGGGAATGTTCTGTTGGTTATTTTTGGTATCCAAATTTCCTTTCTAAAGTGTTCAAGGGTGTGGCGTTCTCTTATGAAGCTCCCTTTTGGTCCAACTTTTTTAATAACATCAAATGCTAAAGTTTCATCCGTAATTTCAAAGCCATTAACGATTTTCTTTATCATACTAACAACCTCATTATCTATGACGAGTCCTTCGAGGCTCATGGTGTTTTCTGATGCAATTAAACCCATGCCACATATCAAGTTAAGACCAGCAAGGGCTGGAAGCACCCCAGTCAAAGCTTTTTCGTATCCCACTTGAGCGTCTAAAGATTTAGAGTCGGATAAAACGCCGCCACCAGCGCTTGGAATCCCATAATAATGAGCTAAATTGGCAACGCATGCGTGAAGTATTGCAAATTCTGGTCCTCCAAGCACTGCTGAGGCTTCTCTTACATCCATAGCCCTAGCCCAACTTCCAATTATGAGCGGGGCATCCTTGTTAATCACGTAACGAATTACTAAAGCACTTATGAATTCAGCCATGTTTAAGGTTAAAGTTCCAGCCAAAGTTACTGGACTTGTAGCCCCAGCCATTGGACCCGAATTCACGAAAACTGGAATACCAAGTTTGCAAGCTTCAATGAAAGTTTCAAGAGTAGCCCTATCGTATGTAAGTGGACTTGTTATGGACATCAGTAGAAGCATTATTGGCTTTTTCCTCAGCTCTTCCACTCCACCAACAATTGTTGAAGCCATTTCTATAGCGTCTAAAGCGCCCTCCTTTCTCATAGCCTCATTTATTATGGGTTTACTTGTATTCTCAAAAGCGGTTGCCCACATATACCTATCCACAATCTCATGGGGTACATCCATTGGAGAACCCATACACATGTAAAACTCAACATTTTCCAGGGCATCAGCAATTTTCGTCGCATTCGCTAAATCCTGCACCGTAACTCTCCTGTAACTCCTTGATACTGCATCGTAAAAGTTAGTTGCAAACCCCACCGTGCCAAAACGCGTTTCATCTCCGCCTAAAATTTTTCTTGTTTTTAGATCTCTATGGTAAACGCTGAATCTGTGGGGCGTTTTCTGAAGGGCTTCCTCTGCCAAATGTTGTGGAATACGCCCAAGTTGACTCTTGTAATCGACTTCAGCGCCCGCCGCCTCAAGTTTTTGAAGGGCTTCTTCATACGGAACTATAACGCCAACTTCTTGAAGGATATCCAAACTTGTCAGATGCACAGCATACTTTTGCCTTTTAGAAAGTAAGTTAAGCGAGTGCATTAGACTTTCACCATTTCTCTTAATGTAAGGAAAATCATTTTAAATTTTGTACCTAATAATGTTTATTCTTTCTTCACAAAAATTTGAAAATGAAACGTAAGCATTTAAATGAAACGTGAACTATGTATATCCAATCCAAAGGGATGGCGTAAAACCATGCTTATTGAAGGTTTAAAATGCATAAACTGCGGAGAAATATTCCCTCCCGATCCAAAATTTTTTGTCTGTCCAAAATGTGGCTTTGAAAAAATAAGAGGGATAACCGTTTTCAAGGGCATAACAGAAGTCGCATATAACTATGAAGAAATCAGAAAAATAGTGAGTAAAAAATTGTTTTCCAAAAGACCCTTCAACGCTTTAAGATATAAGGAATTGCTTGGATTTCAAAAGAAAGAAAAATTGTTAACGTTAGGCGAGGGTGGAACCCCTCTACTAAAAAGTAAAAAACTAGCTAAAAAACTTAAAATTAAAAATCTACTGCTAAAAATTGAGGCTCAGAACCCAACAGGCTCTTTTAAAGACCGCGAAAGTCTTTTAGCCGTAAATAAGGCTCTACAGTTTGGAAAAAGAGGCGTATCATGCGTTTCATCTGGAAATGCTGCTGCTTCGTTGGCGGCTTATGCAGCCAGAGCTGGTTTAGGCTGTTTTGTTTTTATGCCTGCAACCGCTTCTAAAGGAAAGATTTCTCAATGTTCAGTTCATGGCGCCAAAACTTTTCTTGTGAATGGAATTTATGAGGAAATCTTTGAAATCTACTTGGAAGCAGTTAAGGATTTGGACATTTTCGAGTCTTGTCCGGGTCATAACAGGTTTAGGGTAGAGGGCGACAAAACAATTGCTTACGAAATATGTGAACAATTAGAGTGGAGGGCGCCTGAATGGATTATAGATAATGTTGGTAATGGCACCCATTTATATGGGATGTGGAAAGGGTTTAAAGAGTTAAAGGATTTGGGCTTCATAGATAATTTGCCAAAAATGGTTGCCACAGGACCCGTTGGCGGCGCACCCATAGTTGATGGTTTTAAAAAGGATGAAGTTGCACCTTTGGAAAGCTGTGAGGAATCCATAGCCGAGGGTTTGGTTAGCAGATGGAGTTATGACGCTCCCTTGGCGCTTAAGGCGTTAAAGGAATCTAAGGGGAATGCAGAGTATGTTTTAGATAGGGAAATTTTAAAAGCCATGAGTTTGTTGGCACGTCTTGAAGGAATATTTGCAGAACCCTCTGGCTCAGCATGCCTTGCTGCCCTTCCAAAACTTGTGGAAACTGGCATTATTGATGGGAAAGATGAAGTTGTATGCCTAATAACTGGGAATGGGCTTAAAGATCCTAAAAGCGGAAGAAAAATCTCTGAAAATCCAATTAATGTACCGCTTAGTGTTGATGCGATTAAAAAATTTTTAAAATATCCCCTTGAGTTAGAGGGAATGTTGTGAGCTTATTTTTTGGAACAGAAACAAAACGCAGAGATGAAGCAAACGCTTTTGTTCTTGGTTTATGTTGGGATAAAAGTTCATCCTATAGGAAAGGTTCGGCCAAAGCTCCAAAAGCTATCAGAGAATATACAAGTTCAAAAATTTATAACCCCTACACGGAAAGTAATGTGAACTTGAGAGATTATTGGAAAATTTACGATTTAGGCGATGTAGCTCCCTCTTTTCTTTTAGAAGCCTTCCAAATAGTGAAAGGAGCGGTTAGTGGAAGTGCTAATTCTAAATTATACATTTTCCTCGGAGGAGACCACAGCATTACATACGCCACCATAAAGGCTTTAAAAGAAGTTTTAAACGGTTCTTGGGGTTTAATCTACTTTGATGCCCATCCAGACCTATACGAAAGTTATGAAGGAAACCTATATTCTCACGCTTGCACTACAAGAAGAATAGTTGAAGAGGGCATTATTAACCCTCAACGCATAGTTCAGATAGGCATAAGGGCATCCACGGCTGAACAGACAGCCTACGCTAAACACTTAAAAATAAAAATTGTAACCACATCTGAAGTTTACAATAAAGCGGAGAAAATATACTCCCTTATTGCTGAAGCTTTGGATAAGGTTGACAATGTGTATGTTTCCTTTGATGTTTTAGATCCCGCATTTGCCCCCGGAGTTGGCAATCCAGAAGGTGGAGGAATAACATTACGAAACCTTATAGACTTAATCCATAACTTGGAAGGGTTAAATATTAGAGCTTTGGATGTGGTGGAAGCAAATCCAGATCATGATTGCATGGGCATAACTTTCTACAGTATTTCGAAATTTCTTAAAGAATTTTTAGGAGTAACTGCTCCAACGCTATAATTTGTTTCTGCAACTAGACTAATGAATTATTTCGCATTCGGTAACAGTGGAATTTTCTCCCAAACATCCTTTTCTTTTTTAGTTGTGCTTAAAAGTCAAGTGCAGCTGCAGAAACAAGAAAACGAAATATTTCTTCAGCTTTTAGCGATCAAGAAATTTTGATAATTCTGAACTGCGTACTTCTTGCCTTTCTGCGTTACCTTAAATCCTTCCTTTTCCAGTAGTTTCCTATGTGCTTCCGCTCCGCCAGGATACTTTTCATTCAAGAATCCATTCGCCTTTAGAGTGCGCCAATATGGAATACCAAGATTCTTGCCTTGTTTAGCAGCTTCTTCAGCCGCGTTTGCTGCGGTCATAATGAAGATTCCTGTTGTGAGAGAACAGCAAGCCTTAACTATGTGTTTTTCTGCGATTTGCTTGCAGATTTCAACGATAGTGATCAGTTTTCCCTTTGGCACTTTTTTCATTATTTCAACAACTTCGCTGGGGTTAACAAGAACAACCTCGTCGCCTACATCGGCTCCCATTTTGTGAACTGCGTTGTAACAGGGAAACTTCTTCTGTAATCTCAATACTTTCGGTAAACCTTTCTTGTCTGCCAGCTTCTCTTGCCAAGATTTTTTGGTAACTCATTCCATCTTTCGCCTCAATTCTATATACACCAATGTCAGCAATTCTACAATTTTGTTCTCATTTATTTCTTTTGCACACTCCAAGAAGACAACATTACCTACTTTAAAAAGCGAAAATTACCAGAGATTTATGCGTTTCATAAATACTTAGGGTATAATTTCGCAACCAGTGTACTTCATAAATCTAAAATCTTCTAAACGAATTTTCTTTTCTCTGATAAGCTTCTGTATTCTTGGAATTTCTATGCGTACCGCTTCTATTAGATTTCTCACAGTATCACAAACCAATTTATAGGCTGAGGCACTCCAACGTTCAGTAACATTTGCATAGAGGCATCTTCCTCCACACAAGCTAAAAATGTTACAGTTTGTGCATGGTTCTGCAACAAAAATTTTCTTAAGCCTCAAAGGGTTTGCGTTGCTGATGTGTCCCAAGTAATAGTCTTTCATTCCCCACATGCTTGGACATGGAATAATGTGGCCATCTGTTTGAATTGCATAGTTTATCCATCCAGCCCCACATCTTAGAAGACTTTTTTCCTCGCCTAATAAAAGCGATTGGGCAACTCCAAGGAAAGGATAAAGCCTAAAAACAACTCCCTTCTCTTCCATAGAGTCAACCCAGAACTTAACGAGTTTACGGATTCCAGGATTATAGCTTTCTTCGCTCCAATTTTTGAAATCGCGGTGCTCAAAATCTTTTGACCAAAATCCAGCGTTAAGTTGCCAGTGGATAGACGAAAATGAAAACTCGCCATTTTCTAGTAGCCACCTAACCTGCGTGTAAATGTCTGTTTGCTCCATAACTGTCATCCGAGCAATAATTTCGCCCCTAAAACCATTACGCTTAATTAACTTCAAATTATCAATAACTTTCCTAAAAGTGCCATGACCCCTATAAAAATCTGTTAGAGCTTCATCGCCGTCTATGGAAACAAGAATTGTGTGGAAACGGTTAACGTATTCTGGCTCTAAATTGCCTAAAAGCAACCCATTCGTCTGAACAATAAAATGCTTAGCTTTCACTCTATCCATAATCTCTCTAATTTTATCCAAACAAAGCAGTGGTTCGCCGCCATAAAAAATCAAAATACAATCTGCATCTCGTCTACAAAATTTATCCAACAAACCAACATCATAACTTATCCGTTTAGGCAAAGAATAATCAACATCAAAATTGTTAAAGCAAGGGTCAAAATCCTCCAAAGCTTCGCCGAAACAGTATTTGCATTGAAGATTACATTCATTCGTCAACATCACATGGAAGAACGTGGACTTACCTCCCACTTAAAACGGATTTTAACGCTAAGTAAACTTTTCCTTAATCTTCTTAGCCTTTTCAATGTACTGCCTAAGCTCCCTCTCTCTAATCTTCTTCTCGGGCAAAGTCTCAGGAGCATACATCAAAGGCAAAACAGCCAAGAAAAGGAAAAAAGCAGCTAAAGAAAACGCAGTATAAGCACTTTCTTTTGGAAGCCCTTGCGTGTAAGGAAGAAAAAGGATACCAATTAACTTAGAGATGAAAAAAGGAATACCTCCTACAGTATAATATTTTTCTCTGAAACTTTCTATTGGAGATAAATCTCCCCAAATAACTAAAGTGAAAAATACAAGGAAAATCCCCCAAGCGATGCCGTCAACAACAGAGTAGAAATACCACAAAACTTCTAGATGGGGAGCCACTCCTACAGCAGCATAAGCAAGACCTAGCGAGATAAAGCCATACACCACGACACGTTTTCTCCCAAAAAAATCTGCCACTATGCCCATCAAAAAGGCCGAGAATGCTCCAATTACTGTCTCCACAAGTTGATTGAACTCAAAAAAACCTTGGCTAAAAAAGCTTATAATGTAGGATTGAAGATAAGTTTTTTCAAATGAATCTACAAGGCTAAACATTAGCCATGGAATTAAATAGAAAAGGAAAGGTCTATTCGTAAGGACCATCCTAAAAGATGTATGTTCCGTTCTCTTTGCTTCTATTCTCTTCAAGTTTGCTAGTCCAAAAATACATAAATTGATACTCCGCCAGACACTCATATACAATAAGGCAACTACAAAATTATTGATTATGAGATTAAATATAACAAATACAACAGCAAAAAAACTTGCTAGGAAAAAAATTATTCCTCCGGACCGTCCCCTGTTCTCGAATACGGTTCCGTCTGCAAAATACGAAAGAACTGAAGGCATTCCTAAACCAAATGAGAAACCAAACCAAAATGAAATGAGAATAAGACCTTCAAAAGAACTCACGGCAATTGCAAGGGGCAACAATGATGCAACAATGCCAAAACCAATCCATGTTAATAGCAAAACACGTCTTTTTATCTTAAACGAAATAAGGGAATTACAAAAACTGGAGAGAACTATAGCAAAATAATAGCTTCCCATAATAGTAACTTTCTGATAAATTGAACCGCCAAAATTTGTCGACAAATTATCTATTATTTGTAAAGTCATAAAATACCATGTGAGGGCATTGAGAAGCGAAAAGGAAAAGACTATAAAATCTCTCTTGGACAAACCATGCCTTTCTATACGAAAATATTTCTCTAACATCACTATCATCTCATCTTAGTAATCATATGCTGTTGTTGGATGTTTAAGATTTTCTAGCAAGTGTATACGTGTACAACAAATCTTATATATTACATATATACTTAACAAATATAGCGAGGAGAAAGTTGAAGATGAAGAGAAAAATTAAACCGTTCAGGTTCTGTTGGGGTTAGATTTCAACACCTTCTATGTTAATCACAGCTAAACTATTTAATATTGTATGTAATTCTGGTAAGTCTTTTCCTATTTTATTAATTATCATCTCTCCTTCCTCAACTTGTTTCTTCATGAAACTCGATGCCTTCTTAAACCCTTGAGCTTTATGGGTAAGGTGGCAAATTTCTTCTAAGTCTCTCTTTCTTTTTCTTTTCTTCAGAAGTTTAACAAGTTTAGTTTTTGTTTTTGGATCGCCAAGTGCATAAAGTAGCGGTATAGGAAGGCACTCATATCTTATTCTATGTCTTAGTTCTTCCCACATTGTCATATCAATGATGTCGTCTCGTATGATGGAAAGTAAACCTACTATTCGTCCGTATTTTCCTAAAATTTCTATCTCATTGGAATTTGCATTTGCTAATATCGCTCCAACGCGCATTAAAGCTTCGATATCAGCGGCTTTTTTGTACATAACTTTAAGATATTCTTCTGGGTCCACATCAAATCTGCGTCTTAATTTAAGCTCTGAAACTTCAGCTTCGCCAAGTTCAAAAAATCCTTTCTTCAAAGTATCAAAAACCTTTTTAGCTACTTCTACATTCAAGCTTTGACAACTTTCGGCAAGTTTAATGAAACCTTTTACAAAAAGGGCGTCGCTGAGTAGCAAAGCAACTTCTTTCCCAAACTTTCCATAAACTGTTTGTCGTCCATCTTTTTGTGTGGATAGATCAATAATGTCGTCGTGAATGTCAATTGCTCCATTGACAAGAACTAGAGCTGAAGCTAAATCTTCCAGACGTGTAGGGTCACCTTCGAAGGCTTCGCAACCTAGAAAAATTAGAGTAGGCGTAGTATAATCGTGCCAATATTCAGTTATAAAATAATGTAGGGCTTCGTTAATTATCTTCAAATCAAAAGTTTCGCTTAAGACAAGCTTCCTCGCCTTCTCTAAGGCTTTTCCCCCCCGTTCCTGAAGAAGGCCACGTAGCTGTTCGATCAAATTACTTTCATTCATAAGTGTTCATTGCAATATAGTGTAGTCTTACTTTTATAATTATTGAACTATGTTGGTGTAATTCCTTTACAAACTTGGTTGTTGTAATTGTTCTTTCACTATATTTTTATATGTCTCCACGTATTGTTTCCCTTTCTTTGTTATTGTGTATACTTTTCTTGTTCTTCCTCCTTGACGTTGCTGCTGGCTGTTTAGGAAGCCTTTTTGTTCTAGTGCGTTTAGTAGTGGGTATAGGGCTCCGTGTCTTAGTTTTACTTCGTATTTTGTTTCTATTTGTTTTTTTATTTTGTAGCCCCACATTGGTTCTTTGCTTAAGAGTCTTAGGATTTGGATGTCTAGTAGGTTTCTGGTTATGCGTTGAACAATTTCTTTTTTGTAATTTTCTGTCAATTTTTCACGCTCTAGGGTTGTTCTGTTTTGGACTTGTTCGGGTTTGGGTTTATTTAGGTTATGTAGGAAATGGAATATTTTCAGTATGCTTTTTTATGCTTTTTTATGTTTATGGTAAGCATGAACATTTATATTTCCGTTTAGGCTCTATAAAGTCTTGAGATATGTCCAATAAAGGACATATTGTACACGTGTAAAACAAAAAAACACGTGAAAAAGGAAGGAAGAACAATGGTTAACAACTCTAAAGAAGTTCAGGTCAAATTGATGAAAGGCCTCCTAGACCTTATAGTGCTCCAGTTTCTTAGCACGCAGCCCATGCACGGCTACCAAATAATAACCAAAGTGCGCAAAACCTTTGGTGTCTACTTTGGACCAAGCACGATTTACCCGCTCCTAAACGCCTTAGAAAAGAAGGGTTATGTGAAAAGTGAATGGAACATGAACAGCGAAAGACCAAGAAAAGTTTACAAGTTAACCTCTGAGGGACAAAGCCTACTAAACTTCACGGAAGACAGCCTCAACTTCATATGCAGAAAAATTGGCGCCCCTGGGCTTCCAAAAGGCGGTTTGGGAGAGGAACATATTTCTCAGCCAGTTTTGCGTCCTTTCCTAAAGAAAATCGAAGAAAAACCAGTGTTTTAGCGGCATATGCCTTCAAAACCTTTTAACTTTAGATTAGAAAAAGTCAGCCGTGCATATTCTTTTTATTGTATTTTCCATCTAAATAGAAAACGGGTGCAGTTTTGGAAAAGGTGGACATTTTAATTCATGGATGCACTGTTTTGCCAATGAATGGTAAATATTTCATAGAAGATGGCGCCATAGCCATAAAAGGCAACGAAATAGTTTTTGTTGGCAAAGTCTCCCTTATAACTGGCATAAAAGCTGAAAAACGGATAAACGCCAAAGGGAAGGTTGCCATGCCAGGCTTAATCAACTGTCACACCCATGCGCCGATGACACTATTTCGAGGAATCGCCGAAGACAAGCCCTTAAATGTTTGGTTAAAGGAAACCATTTGGCCTTTAGAGGTTAAGCTTAGGGCTGAAGATGTTTATGTTGGAGCCCTTTTAGGCTGTTTGGAGATGATCAAGAGCGGAACAACCTGTTTTGCCGACATGTATTTTCAGGAAGAGATGGTTGCAAAGGCTGTGGAGCAGAGCGGAATGAGGGCAGCATTAGCCCAAGGAATAATTGAAGCTGAAAACAGAGATTTAGGAAGAAAAATGTTCAGCCAAAGCGTGGATTTTGTTAAAAAATTTAATGGATATGCCAATGGCAGAATAACAACATTACTTGGGCCTCATGCGGCTTACAGTTGCAGTCAAGAATTGCTCAGCGAAGTAAGTGAAAAGGCTTCTCAACTTGGGGTTGGTGTACACATGCATTTGGCTGAATCAAAAGAAATGTTAGAGGGTGTTAGCGAAGTGGAATTTTTGGATGAAATAGACTTTTTTAAGATTCGCGTTTTGGCTGCCCATTGCATAAACCTCTCAAAGAATGACATGCAGGTCCTTTCCAAAAAAGGCGTTAACGTTGCTCATGTTCCAGTGGCTAACATGAAACTCGGTTTAGGAGCAGCAAAAATAAAAGATCTGATGAGTTTGGGCGTTAATGTTTGTTTGGGAACCGATGGACCCGCCAGCAATAATACTCTTGACATGTTTGAAACCATGAAATTTGCAGCATTGCTTCAAAAACTCACATATTTAAACCCAACAGTTTTATCTGCCTATGAAGTTTTGAGGATGGCAACAATAAACGGAGCCAAAGCCTTAGGTTTAGCAGATAAAATTGGTTCGCTTGAAATTGGGAAAAAAGCTGACATAATTCTAATAGACTTTTCAAAACCGCATTTAAAACCCTTACATGATGTTTTTGCAAGTCTCGTTTACTCTGTACATGGAAGCGATGTTGACACTGTTATTGTTGATGGAAGAATCGTAATGGAAAGAAAGCATATAAAAACAGTAGATGAGACAAACATAATGAGAAAAGCAGAGAAAACAGCATCTGATTTACTCGCACGATGAAGATGCAAACTTAAGAGTTAATTTTATCTATTTGCATGTTTATTCTATCTGCTTCAGCGTCTGGGTTTAAAATGGCATCAATCGTTCGGATGGTTAACTTAACAAAAAAGTTTGGAGAGTTCACGGCAGTTGACCATCTAAACCTAGAGGTTGAGGAAGGCGAAATCCTCGGGCTTTTGGGTCCAAACGGTGCTGGAAAAACCACAACTCTGCTTATGCTGACAACTGTAATAAAACCCACGGATGGAACAGCCTTTGTAGGTCCTTATGATGTTAGCAAAGAACCCGACAGGGCGAGGACGCTTATTGGCATGGCTTTTCAAGAGCCTAAACTCTTGTGGGTGGATTCACCTTGGGATATTCTTAATTGGCATGCAAAAGTTTGTGGTTTATCCGCTGAGGAGCGTAAAAAGAGGGTTCGCTGGGTTTTGGAGCAAGTCGAATTGTGGAATGACCGATTTAAGAGTGTCCACGCCTTTTCTGGCGGAATGCGCAAAAGGGTTGAAATAGCCAAAATTCTCATTCAAAGACCAAAAATAGCCATAGTGGACGAACCCACAGCACAAATTGATATTGTTGGGAAACATAGGATTTGGAATATGCTTCGTGATTTAAGAGATGAGGGGTCCACCATATTGCTTGCGACAAACGAGCTTTATGAGGCTGATGTGCTTTCGGATAGGGTTGCCATAATGCACAAGGGCAAGCTTCTTGTCTGCGATGAACCTAAAAAGTTGAAGGATAGCATTCCAGGCGGAGATGTTGTGGAAATAGCTTTAGAAAAGGATGTTCCTAATGCGGTGCTCGAGGAGTTGAAGGAAATTCCGCGAGTGGTGGATGTTCTGGCAATAAAGCAGAACCAGTTGAAAATCTACCTAAACCAAGCAGAGGAGGTTCTCCCGAAAATAACAGAATTCTTCATGAAAGCGCAATTACCAGTAAAATCCATACACATGAGTGAACCATCCCTTGATGATGTTTTTGCCCATTATACAGGCTTAACAATTGAAGAGGCTCAAAGAGAATGATAAACTTAGGCAAGGTTTGGACTGTAGCAGAAAGAGACATTCGAATGTTTTTGCGTTACAAGTTTCTTTTGATAATGCGTGCCATATGGTTTGTTTCCCAAATAGCTCTTTTCGGCTTAGTTGCCAGAAGAATGTTCCGTCCAGACGTTCAAAGCGCTGTAGGTGGCGACTACTTCAATTATTATGCTGCTGGAATAATAATAACAATGTTGTATTCAACAACGGTTTTCATAGGATACGACATTTATGCAGAGGCTGACCATGGCGTTATAGAGTATCTTCTAAGCGTTCCCATTTCCCGCAAGGAACTGGTTCTCGGAAGGTCTATTGGTGGAGGGCTAAGAAGTTTCTTGTATGTTGGTCCAATGATGCTATTCGTCTTATATTTAATAGGTGTTTCAAATGTTCTGCAGCTTCTTGTGGCTTTGCTATCGCTGTTTCTTTTCACTTTCGGTACGGCTGGCTTTAGTATAACTTTGGCTGTTAGCATAAAATCCTCAGATAGGTTTGATATATTGATGGGTGTTACAGACGCTTTGATAGTTAGGTTGAGTACGACGCTTTATCCGATAGCTTATATGCCGCAATATTATGCTGGTGTTGCATCAATTAATCCTTTAACTTTTGCCGCTGACCTATTCCGATGGGGTGCTGGAATAGAATCAACTGCTCTTACTCCGCCCTTTCTGTCAGCGTTTGGTATAGTTGCCTTCTTTTCGCTGTTCACTTTTCTTGGCATATTTCTGCATGAGCGGAAATTGGAGGGTGGAGGTTGGCAATAAAACCAGTACTGATCATCGTGGAGAGGGATTTCAAGTATTTCTTCCGTTACAAGTGGTGGATTGCTGGAATGATAAGCATGAACCTCGCTGACCTGTTCATAATGGCAATAGTCTACACAAACATGGTTAACCCCATCATCACGAAAGAATTTGTTTCATACTTTGTTTTCTTTGCTCCCGGCTTAACCATAACAGCGCTTTTTGCTGCAGCTTTCATGATTGGAAGGGAAATTAACATGGAGGTTAGGCGGGAGATTTCCCATTACATGTTAAGTTTGCCAATAAAAAGGTGGGAATTAGCTATTGGAAGGGTTTTGTCTGGAGGTTTTAGGGGACTTATTTATATGGCTCCGCTTCTAGCCACAACCCTAATAATAACTTACATTTATACTGGCAGCTTTCCTCATCCCCTACAGTTTTTAACAATTGTCACAGCTTTATTTTTAATATCCATTGGAACTGCGGGTCTTAGCATAGCCCTTGCCGTTTCAACAACAAGCTTTGAAAAATACATAACAGCCAGAGGCGTCGTTTACTATGTGCTTTTCTTCTGCAGCACAGTATTTTACCCCATGCCGCTAATACAAACTGCACTACCCCAATTAGCCCTATTAGCCCAATATAACCCTTTAAGCTG
>JARYMR010000018.1 GCA_029907045.1 Candidatus Bathyarchaeota archaeon | reverse complement strand
TTTTTTTTTGGCACTAAGCTTTTTGAAGGGTTTCAGTTATCTCGTAAAGCCTCCCTTGTTCCTCGTAGCCTTCAAGGAATTTTTTCTTCATTTCATCCGCAATTTTTTGCGCCAATGGCGTGGGATATTTGCCAGTTACACATGCCAAACAAAGTTGGTCGCGATTAAATCCTGTGGCTTTTACGAAACCTTCTATGGACTGGTAGCAGACGGCATCTGCACCTATTATTTTTGCTATTTCTTCTGCCGTATGCTTTGAACCTATTAGTTGACCGTATGTTGCCATGTCTATTCCATAAAAGCATGGTCCAATTATGCGGGGAAAAGTTACGAAAAGATAAACCTTCTTTGCTCCCATTCTACGGAGTTTCTCTATAACAATTTTTGTTGTGTCGCCTCGTACTATGCTGTCTTCTGTGACTATTACACGTTTTCCATCAACTTTTGAGGCTATAATGTTAATTTTCCGGTCTATGGTTGCATAACGCTCCCTATTTAGCAAAATGAAGGCTCTTTCAGTTACAAAACGATGCCTTCTAGAAGCCCTTTCCCATTTTAAGCCAGACCCCTCATGGACCCCAAAGGCAGCGTCGTCACCAGTTTCTGGAATGGATATTACTATGTCTGCATTTTTGACTATTTCTGGGTTTTCTCTAACAAGGTTTCTTCCAAACTCCTCCCTGACTTCATAAACATATCTGTTGTCAAAACATGAGTCTGGTCTGGCGAAATAGGCAAATTCAAAGGCGCAGAAAGCCTTGCATCCCCCATTCACCAATTTCTCTCTTTGAAGTCCATCCTTTGAAAGGGTTACGAGTTCGCCTGGTTCAATTTCAAAGGCTTTTTTGAAGCCGTTTATGTCTAAGCCTACAGTTTCTGAAGAGAAGGCATAGGTTTTTTTGTCTTCGCTTTGCCCAGCACATAATGGTCTTATGCCATTTGGGTCTTTGAAGGCAAAGAACTCACCGTTTTTTGTTATGCACGCCACGGAGAAGGCGCCTTCAATTTCTTCCATGCATGTTTTTGCTGCAGATGCAATATCCTTCTTTTTTAATAGTTCGATTAAGAGTTTGTGGCAGATGAGGTCGGCATCGCATTCATAAGAAAATTTCGGGAAATATTTGCTTATTTCCTCTTTAACCTGGAATATATTAACAACATTACCATTAAAGGAAACAGCCAGTTCCAACCCATTTTTTGAGGCTGTTACTGGTTGAGTGCCCTTTATAAGGGATTTTTCGTCGCATTTTCCAGAAGTTGTGTACCTAACGTTTGCTATACCCATACGCCCAGGTAAACGTCCAAACCATTCTTGGATGGCGCTTGTCTTTATTTTTGGTATGAGATCGAGGCTTCGGCGAATGTGAAATTTTCCATTATCGAATGTTAAGAAGCCGTGGGATTGGTGTCCCCTATGGTTTTGGGCTCGCATGCCCCAGTAAAGGTATGGGAATATTGGCTGTTCTTCGAAGTTTATTGCCCCAAATACGCCGCAACCCATTTTGGCTTTTCGCCTCTTGTTGCGAATAGAGAATTTGGTGTTTATCAGTTTTTATGACATTTTTAACTAAAAAATACATTAAAGTAGCCGCTGATGCGTTCCAAGTTTTTCTTTTGGAAGTCTGTTTCTAATACGCGGGCCAGTTTTTACAAATATAAATGTCTATCCAAAGCCGCCAAAATACGAACCAAACAAGACAACCAAGAATGACGCCTGCTGCTATTCCCCAAGGATAAAAGAAAATCAAACCTAACAAGAAACCAGGGACCGCAAATACCATCAAGGTAAGCCATTCAACAAATTCACCCCATCTTGACAATTCTCCCCGTCTGAATTTGAGTCGCAAAAGGCTGAAAAACGCTTGGAATATCCACATTATGCCAAAATAGAAATCAACTAGATCTCTCCCAAAGACAATGTAGAGAAATCCAAGCACCAGACAAGCGTAAAATGATACCTTTACTGACTCTAGTTTCTTTTCTTCTTCACTCAAAGCTTGCTCAAAGTTATCATCCGATACCATGTTTCTTCTATCAGTACTTTACAGATTAGTAATTTTTAAAGTCTTTTATTAATGGAAACACTAGAGATTGGACATTTCAAAATTCTTGAATTGCTGTCAGAAGCATTGATTATACGTTGACAAAAGGGAAATGAATAACCGCCTGTAATCGTGATAAACCTATTTTACTGTGCTGGAGGTTATCGCTAGTTCTGCCCCGGAGATAACGTGAATCCACCAGTTCAGCGCAACAAAAGAGTCATTATAATAGACTATTAGACGTGCTATTGAGTTTATTGGGACATCGCATGGAACTGTTCCATTCCAAGTTAAAGTTTTTGTTTTGCATGGTTTAAGGGTTAATGTTTGCGGTGTTCCACTCCAAGTCCAAGTTTCGCCTTCAAAAGCTATGTTTATAGACCATGTTCCTTCGCATTTTCCAGTGTTCTTGAATGTTACTTTCACCGTGAAAGCTTCACATGGCGTTTTGTCAACAACTCTGCCATCTTCACATGCGAAACAAAGCCATTGTGTTTCTTCTGAAGGCATAGTTGAAAGGCTAATTGTGAAAAGCAAGGCGGCTATGGCAAGAGACAACAAGGAATATTTTTTCTTCATATTTCTCCTTTCTCCACACTAATAATTGGCAGCCTCCTCCTCTTTATCCATTCTGTAATATACCTCTATAAGATAAAACCAGAAAAATCCTAGAGGGGGTAGGCGCTATTGGAATAGAAAAGCGCCAAAAGTATGTAGAATTTTATGGAGTTACTCTAAACTTGTCTCTTGGATAAAGCGTAACTTCTCTAATGTTCCTTTTACCAGTCAACATCATAGTTAAACGTTCCAAACCGATAGCCCAGCCAGCATGCGGCGGCATTCCAAAATCAAAAGCTTGCAAATGAAACCGAAAGGCTTCTGGGTTCAGTCCTTTCTCTTTCAAACGCTTTATTAAAAGCTCCTTATCTGCAATTCTTGTCCCGCCAGAAACAAGCTCAAGCCAACGCCACATCAAATCGAAACCTTCACAAATTTCTGGTTTATCATCACGAGGCTTTATGTAGAAGGCTTTGGAGTGGGTTGGCCAGTCGGTTATGAAATAGAAGTAGGGGTGAATTTTTCCAAGCGTTCTCAGGGCTGGGGTAGGGATGTCTTCGCCCCATGGAACATTTATGCCTCCCTTTTCTAATTCTTTGAGAACTTCGTCGTAAGTTAACCGTTTAAAAGGAACCGTTGGCACCTCAATTTTATGTTTCAGCAAAGCCAACTCTTTTTGGCATTTTTCACTCACAACCTTGCAAACATGCTGCATCAACCTTTCAAGCAACTGCATCACATCTTCAGCATCCGCAAACGCCTCTTCAATATCAATTGAAACGAACTCGCTCGTGTGAAAGCGTGTATGCGATTCTTCAGCCCTAAAAAAGGGACCAACTTCGAAAACTTTTTCAAGGCTCATAACAAGCTGTTCTTTATACAATTGGGGACTTTGAGCAAGAAAGGCTTTTCTTCCAAAATAATCCACTGGGAAAAGGGCTGCGCCGCCTTCAGTTGCGGAAGCAATAATCCTCGGCGTATGCACTTCTATAAAGCCTCTTTCGAAGAGGAAATTTCGGATGGCTTCGACGGCTGCGTGTTGAATTTTGAAGACTGCTACGTTTTTGTCTTGGCAAAGGTCTAAGGCTCTTGCATCTAATCGCGTTTCCAAACCCGCAGGAGTTTTTCCAGTAATATCAATGGGTAGTTGGGAAGCCGCTATGCCAAAAATTTTAATTTCTTTCGGTATGACTTCGACTCCTCTGGGGGTTACTTCAGTTTTTTTCACGGTTCCGTTCACGCCGATGGTATACCTTTTCTGCAGAACATCAGACTTCGACAGAACTTCGCTTGGAACCTTTTTCCGTGGAATGGTGATTTGGATGGTGCCTTCTCTATCTTGCAGTATTATAAAGCGAATTCCACCCAAATCCCTAATCTCTTGAACCCAACCGAAAAGCGTAACTTCTGAACCATCCATTTCTGGCTTTACATCAACTGAATAATGGGTTCTGCGCCAATCACCAATGGAATCCAATTTCATATTAGCACCCGTCAAACCTTAATCTGCAAACTCAACCCGCAAAGTCATGTTGCGAACTTTACGAGCAATCTCCTTTAAAGCTTTTACATCAAAAGGCGGTTGAGAACCACGTCTCTTTTTTAGGATTACTCTGGTTTCCGTGGTTCCGTCAGGAAGCCAAATAGTGTTGATAGTCAATATGCTTAGAGGAGCAAACAAGTCTTCTAAAAATTTTCTGTCATCAACTCCATACTCTAAAACACGAACACTCCTACCAACTTCCTCGCCTAACGCCTTTATTATTTTGCCGCCATAGCCCAAAAGACGAGGCACATCGCCAGGTCCAACAATTACTGCCAAAGTTTTGCCAGCGTCAACAGCTTTATGAAAATAAACGTTCTGAAGGGAAGGATACTTTTCTTCTAACGCCAACAACAAACGGGCAATTTTCAAGTCTAATTCTGTGATTTCGCCAGACTTAACTTTAGCTAAACACTTTTGGCACAGTATCCCACTTTTTAAACAGAAACTGCATAATTCTGTTTTCACCTAGAAAGGCGCCCTCCACAAATAAAGGAGGGGCGGCGGAGCATTGCAAATTGTGTTTTGAGAGTTGCTGAATTTAGCGTTCTAGCGTTATCTCAATTGTGCTAACGTTTGTGGGCGTGCCACCCTCTTCTCTGGGTGCCACCTGCTCGGTTCCCACACCAACTTTCTTGATTTTTACGTCTGGTAAGAATCGGCGTCTGACAACTTCGACTACGTCAACTGCTCGGCTTATGGCTCTTCCCCGTGCTTTAATATTCACTTCTTTTGCTCCGCCGTGAAAGAGGGTTATGCAAGCCAGTACATAGTTCATTACTGGCTTTCTCCCGATCAGCACTGAGTTGCTTTCTGACATTTTGTACCGCCTCACTCCTAGTTTTCACATTTTCTATGGCTTCATAACCATTTTTATCGATAAATAAATACATTACGGTTTTTACTTCTATTCAATAAAACAGAAACTCAAAAAATAATGTAGTTTAACGCTTTCTCTTTGCTAAACTTTTAAATAAGCGGTACTAATGTAAAACCTAAACTTAACAAAACATCAGAAAGGGGAAACGCTTTGGAAGCGCTCACAAGACGTTCAGTTCAATTGTTGCGGATGCTTTATGAAAAAGGAAAATCTACTAGCACATATACTCTACACGTGAAACAGGATGAGTTGGCGAAACAGCTTGGAATAAGCCGGCAAGCCTTAAACATTCACCTTCGAAAACTCAGAGATTTAAAATATATCCGCACTGGAAGAGGCTTCATAGACGTAACCGAGAAAGGATTAGAAGCGCTTGGTGTATCCGCAAACCCCGCCTTTGTATTTCTAAAGGTTTCACCCTATAAGCGAATGTACGCCTACGAGAAAGTTAGAGAGCTTGCCCTCCAAAGAGCCTTTAGAATAGCAGGAGACGTTGACGCCTTATTAATAGTTGACAGAGGAAAACTGGACGAAGTCTTAAAAAAGTTAGCTTCCATTGATGGCATACAAGACACAAAATCCTATGTCACAATAGAAACCATAAAGTGAGGAAAAAGGAAAATGAAGCTTTTCGAATATGAAGCCAAAAACATCCTCGCAAAATATGGAATACCAACACCAAAAGGAGGATTAGCCACAACCTCAAGCCAAGCCAAAGAAGTGGCAGGCCAAATAAAACCGCCCTTCGCTGTTAAAGCACAAGTGTTAGTTGCTGGAAGAGGGAAGGCTGGCGGAATCCTCTTCACGGATACCATTGAAGGGGTGGAGAAGGCTGCTGAGAAATTGCTTAGCATACAAATAAAAGGGATACCAGTAAAGAGCGTATGGATTGAAGAGCAAATACGGATAAAGAGGGAATTATATTTTGGCATAACAACAGACAGGTTCCACCAAAGTTATATTGCAATAGCCTCTTCTGTTGGCGGAATGGAAATAGAAGAAGTAGCCCAACAATCTCCAGAAAAAGTCATAAAATTCCCAATAAATCCCCAACTGGGCTTTCGCTCTTTCCATGCCAGACAAATAGCAAGAAAAATGGGATATGCTGGCGGTCAACTTTCAGAAATTGGAAGGATCTTTGAAACATTGTATAAAATTGGCATGGATTACGATGCCGAATTAATTGAAATGAACCCGCTGGTGGAAACAGTTGATGGAAAATTTGTGGCAGCGGACGCCCGCATAATAATTGACGATAACGCCCTATTCCGTCACCAAGAATACAAAAAGAGACTTTTAGAAGGCGAAAGCGAACTAACTCCAGAAGAGATAGAAGCTATAAAAAACGACTTAGCCTACGTAAAACTGGACGGAAATATAGGTGTTATAGGCAACGGAGCAGGCTTAGTGATGGCGACTTTGGACACAATCCAATTTTACGGCGGAAAACCAGCCAACTTTTTAGATGTAGGCGGAGGAGCCCCAGCAGAAAAAATAGCCACAGCCCTAAAAATAGTGCTTTCAGACCCAAATGTTAAGACGCTTTTCATAAACATTTTAGGCGGAATAACAAGATGCGACGAAGTTGCAAAGGGAATCCTAGAAGCAAAAGCGAAAGTTGGCGTAACAAAACCCATGGTTATCAGGCTTGTGGGCACAAACGAAGAAGAAGGAAAAAGGATACTGAAAGAAGCTGGAATCCACGTTTTAGAAAGCATGGAAGAAGCCGCACAAAAAGCAGTCGAAATCTCCAAACATGGAGGAAAATAATTTGGGAATAATAATAGGAAAAAACACAAGCGCAATAGTTCAAGGCATAACAGGAACCCAGGGAAGCTTCCACACAAAACTCATGCTCGAATATGGAACAAAAATAGTGGCAGGAGTAACCCCGGGAAAAGGTGGAACCCAAGTTCATGGCGTTCCAGTGTATGACACTGTGGAAGAAGCCCGGGAAAAACATTCAGTCAACGCCTCAATAATCTTCGTTCCAGCCCCCTTTGCCGCAGATGCAGCCTTAGAGGCGCTTGAGAATGGGATAAGGACCATTGTGATAATAACGGAGCACATTCCAATAAAAGACGCAATAAACTTAATGGCAAATGCAAAACAGATAAAAGCGACAATAATCGGACCAAATACGCCTGGTATAATCACGCCCGAAGAAAGCAAACTTGGAATAATGCCAGCCCACATTTTTAAAAAAGGCAGCATAGGAATGATTTCAAGAAGCGGAACTCTAACATATGAAATCGCAGCAAGCCTAACAAGAAAAGGCTTAGGACAATCCACATGCCTAGGCTTGGGAGGAGACCCAATAACAGGCTTAAACTTTATAGATGCACTAAAAATGTTTAAAGAAGATCCGCAAACAGACGCCGTTGTCTTGATAGGGGAAATAGGCGGAAACCTCGAAGAACTCGCCGCAAAATACATACAGAAAGAAAAATATCCAAAACCCGTTGTGGCCTTCATAGCTGGACGTTCCGCTCCCCCAGGAAAACGCATGGGACACGCCGGAGCAATAGTTATGGGGAAAGCTGGAACTGCAGAAAGCAAAATAGAAGCTTTCAAAAAAGCCGGTGTGGAAGTGGCCGAGAAACCAAGCGACGTAGCAGAGTTGCTAACATAATTCGCCATTGAAAAAGTATAGAGAGGCACTCATTAAGAATGCAAAAAGTATATTTTCCAGTATAATATCTCACTTTTAGCCATTTAACAGAGGTAAACAAAATGCCAATAATGGACCCACTTAAAAAAACTCTCGCCCAAAAACACAGATTATACATGAAAATATGCAGAGAATGCGGCGCGAGAAATGCTGCAACCGCCGTGAAATGTAGAAAATGTCGAAGCAAAAACTTACGCTGGAAGAAAAGAGAACTCGTAAAGTAATTTTCCTATAAACTTAATTTTTCATTATCCAGTTGACTTGTTATTGAATGCGAAAATTAAATATATCATAAATCGCATATTATAAAATGCAGGTTTGAGGTGCAAGTAGTGTCCTGTAAGACTAAGAAGGTAACCAAGAAAAAAGCGAAGAAAACGAAATAAAAATCACATTGACATCATCCTTCAATCCCTTTTTTCTTTGAAGAAAAACGCATGGCTTATATTAGATATTCAAAGAATATTCGATAAAGTTTCAAGGTTAAAAATGGTGTTTGCACAACCATTCTTTATCAAAGGAACGGCTTGACCAGCAATTCCAAAATGGTTTAATGCCTCACCGCTTAATCTTATTTCTTCACCACAAGCGACTCCAACAACCCCATCATAATGGTTATTTTTCAAGATTTTCTGAACACAAGAACCACCAGGCAATATGTAAACATCATAACCTTTTTTCTCGGCGAGAAGCACAGCCCTGTTAATTAAGCAGTCTTGGGAACAATGCGCACAATTGTAAGATGGAATGTCAGGGTCAAAAGTTGCCTTACAACGGTTATCCATATATTTCCTAGAACAATGCGGCAGAAAAAGAGCCCTTCTTCTCGTCTGCTCAAACCGTTCCCTTTCTAGAAGGTTTCTAGCTTGCATATCTATAAGATCTTGAAGAAGAAAAATAGCATCAGATAAGTTGAGACCCGTAATCTCCTGAATCCTAAACTTTTTAATCATCTCCTGCACAGTCTTACTAACTCTCTTATGAAGACCCTTCTGAAACCCAACTTTAGCAACTTCAGTAAAGAAGAAACGAGGAACTCTCGAAAGGTCAAAGGTGAATTTGTATGGCATAAAACAATTTATAGACAACAAACCTTTAAAATTAACTGTTACTTATACTCATAACCTAAATACCTTGAAACAAAGGGAGGAAAAACATTGAGCATATTTGACAGATTTAGAAAGAAAAAAGAAGAACAAACGAAAATGGACACTGAAACTGTAAAGACAATAACCGAACTTGAACAAATTTGCGGAGACGACAAGGAAACATACGAAGCATTACATAATACCATGTTCCTTGACCCCACAAAAATCACAACATCCATGAAAGAGGCCGCAGAAAACGCCAAAAAACTTGAGAAAGAAAAAGATTTTATCAGAGCAAGAACATGGTATGAGATTGCAGGCGGCTTAGCCATCTATGAGGGAAACGTAAAAAAGGTTGTTGAATATTTCAGTGAATGCCAAAAACTTTCGCCAAACACAAAATATCTAATATTAAAGAACCCAGAGAAAGCAGTAGCCAAGGCTCAAGAATACTATAAAAAATATTTGAAAGCTTAAAGCGCTATCACTGTTTTATTTTTCTGTTTCTTCTGGATATCCCAGAAGGTCTCTTAGAGATTTGACTTCTTCTCGCAGCATGTTTACTTCACTTTCAAGAGCATTAACCCTTGATTCGGCAACCTTCTTTAATTTCTCAATTTCAATCATCAAATTTGCCCGTTCCGTCTCCAAAGTCTTTATTTTTTCACGGAGATTCTTTAAGGTCTGCATGAGTTCTCCCTTTATACCCTTAATTCTTTCAACCATATTTTTAATACTTACTCTCTCTTCAGCGGTTAAAACAGACCTGAATCTGGCTTTACAATTTGGACATTCAAATATTCCCATAACAAGTCCAATCTCTTCACCCTTCCCAATTGGTTTCTTGGGAGAAACGGTCCAAGTTTTAGTTGGAGTGGCTACTTCAACATCACATTTTGGACATTTAACCAACCACAAACCCCTATAATAATTATCATTTAAAGTTAAAATGTGTTTTGCATTACGATAAGGATAATCGAAGGACAAATTATTAATTGTAAATTTTAAATAATAAAGGAGAAAGGGTGAAGGCGTTATGAAAGCTGCTGAAATGAAAACCAAGTTAGAAGAAAGGATTAGAGCTTTAGAAAAAGAGAAAAGCATGCTTTTGGAGGAAATAGGGGAGCTTAAAGAAATTGTGGAGTTAAGCGAAAAAGCAAAGGAGTTAGAAAATGAAGTAAATAAACTCAAAAAAGAAGCTAAAACATTAAAAGAAAGAATTCCGCAAGAATTTCTCCAAGAACTCCGTGAGATTACATCCCCTTTAGAGGAAGAAACAGAAGAAGGCAGCGAAGAATGTCCTAGCTGCGAGGAAGAAGAACTTCTTTAGAAATACACTTACACAAGGGTTGAGTAGATGTTTAGAAAAAAGGGGAGAGAATTTTAGATGGTTATTTGGAACATTAATCTTTCAACGAGTTCCTTGTAGCGGTTTCGAATGGTAACTTCTGTTACTTGCGCTATTTCGGCTATTTCTCTCTGCGTTTTTCTTTCGCCAGTTAACACAGAAGCTATGTAACTTGCAGCAGCAGCAATTCCTGTGGGACCGCGCCCCGAGGTTAGTTTTAGCTCTTTTGCAGCAGTTAATATTTTATGGGCAATTTCTTCAACCTTCCCCTGCATTGTTAACTGGTTTGAGAACTTTGTTATGTATTGACTTGGCTTAAGCGGTGGGATAGAATAGTTAAGTTCCTTGATGAGGAAGCGATAACTGCGACCAATCTCCTTCTTGTTTACGTTGGATGCTTGGGCTATTTCTTCCAAAGTTCTGGGCAATCCACATTGCCTACAAGCCAAATAAATAGCGGCGGCAGTTACGCCTTGAATGGACCTTCCACGAATCAGTCTTTCTTTGACAGCCTTTCTATAAATGACGGATGCTGTTTCAAGAATGTTTTTGGGAAGGCTAAGGTTTGTGGCGAACTTTGTTATTTCAGACAAGGCAAAGGCAAGGTTGCGTTCCGTTGCGTCGGAAACCCTTATGCGGCGCTGCCATTTTCTAAGCCTATAAACCTGTGCCTTTTGTCCAGGTGATAAACTTTTTCCATAAATGTCACGGTCATGCCAATCAATCATTGTTGATAAGCCTTTATCATGTATTGTGTAGGTTAGGGGTGCGCCAACCCTTGTTCTTTTAGCTCTTTGTTCATCATCAAAGGCTCTCCATTCCGGTCCCCTATCGGCTATTTTTGCTGCTACCACGAAACCGCAGTCCATACAAACTATTTCGGCGCATTCATAATCTCGCATAAGCCTTGTACTGCCACATTCTGGGCAACGCTGAACCTTTGTAGGCTCAACATGCTGCAATGGTATTGCAGGGTCAGAATCTTCACGCCCTTCACCATCATCGTTCAATTTCATCTTCTCCTTTCTCCTTTTAAGGGGAAAACATACAATATCTTACCCCCCAATTTCTCAGCTTCTCGCAAGGTTGGCTTTACGGCTGCATAGGGCGAGGAAACTGGACCGAATATGTCAAAAACTTTTCCAATAGGCGTTAAATTTTCGTCAACGATTGTTTCGCCAATTTTTGGGGTGTTTTCAATTTTCACTATAAGGTTTCGGCTTGAACTTAAGTGGAGAACTCGGCCTATTCTCTGCAAACTTTTAAATTCCCCTCACGGAAAAGCAGAAAGGTTCAAACGAATCACTGTATTTAAACTTTTCTACAAGGATATGCGTGACAGAAGCTTTTGACTTTTCAGTATTCTTTTGAAGTTGAACGAAGCTCGCATATTTATCAGTAATGTAAGTGCATTTGTAAACATCTACAATTCTCGCCAAACTAATTCTTTAACATCAGAATGCTCTGACCATTTTATTTTGTAAATATGGGTTGCAACTTGTTATTCTAATTTTTTCCATTTGAAGGTGTAAAGGTTTCCACTTTCAGCTGCGGCAACAATTTCTTTTATGCCATCACCGTTGATGTCTCCCACTGCGATGTCTGTTATTAATTGTGGTAGAATCTGGCTTGACCATTTCTCCGTGTAATTGATTTTGCTGTCTCCCATGTTGGTTAATTCCAATATGTAGATTTGGTTGAGGCTTCCAGCTACTATTTCGTTCTTTTGATTACCATCAGTATCGCCTACTGCAAGGCATTGTACTTGCCCTATTGTGTAAAGCCACCAGTTTTCAACTGGGTTTTTGGCGAAGTAGATTTTTGGTGAAAGTGGAGGAAAGATAACGTCTGTTCCAGTGTGGAAAGTGTACATAAAGCCGCCGTTTGTTAAGCCAGAAATTGATGGTGCATATGGTTCTCCAGTGGTTGGTTTTGGCAGTTCTTGCGGTGTAGTCCAGCTCCAACCATTATTCACGCTCGCAGTAATGTAAACGTGCGAATGTAGAATGTAGTCTTTGGAGATTAAGATTCTCCATGCAACGGCGAGAACGTTTCCTTTCAGAACCGTAATAGAAGGCGCATATTCCCATTTTACAGGCACGGATATCAAACGAGGGTCATTCCAACCCGACGCAACAGAAGTGTTTGCAGTCATGAACCATATGTCTGTATCCCTATAAGCGCTCTTGTTATAGCCGTCGAAAACAACTGCCAAAGAAGCGTCGCTTAAGAAAACTGTTTCTTGGGAGAAAGCTATGAATTCCGTGCCTATTTTGCATTCCTGAAGTTGAGGGGTTTCCCAAATTGGATAAGTGTAGACTATCCTTGGTGGTGTGCCAGCTATTATAATGCCCCAACGGGATTTGCATAAATAAAGCATTTTCCCTTCCACCGTTGATGGACCAGTGTAGTTGATGAATGTTAATCCTAAGGTTAAGGATGTTGAATTCCAGAATAGGCTTGGCGAAACACTTGGGTAATAGACTTTTGAGAGGTCCAAATCTGGTCTGGCAGTTCCAAGTTTAGTTACGCAAGTCCAAGGATAATTTTCAACTTCAAGAAATTCTCCTATGCGAACCACAAACTTGGCTTCATACGCTATCCAAACTTCGTCATAGGGCGTGACTATTACGTGGGGGTTACGTTCGTAATAGAGATAGTAGTCAGCGGTTGGATTATACCAACTATCATTTGTTACTCTCTTAGGCAAAGTCCATGAAGCCCCATCTGAGCTTGTGCTGTAGAAAAGCCTGCTTTGGTTTAGAAGAAGCCCAGAGGGTAACGAGGTGTCTAAGGCCGTGAAAACCATCACATAAGTTCCATCTGATAACTGCGCTACTGGTGCAGAGCTAAACTCCCATCCTTCCCACGAGTTGAAAGGTCCAGGGCAATAGTTGTCATGTAATGCCACCAGTTGTGCTGGCGTGTAAGAGGGGTAAGAGGCGGAGCTTGTTATTATGTGGCTTATTTCAAAATTGTTGTTTCCAATGTTTTCGTAAATGTTTATGCCAAGATCATGTCCCACAATGATTTCTGTTTTGCCATCCCCATTCTGGTCGTCAAGCGCCAAAGACCTAACGGTAAAGGACTCTCCTTTAATCATATGTTCGTTTGGAGCATTCCATACGTTTTGATATTGGTTGTCGCCGTGGGGAATTGTTGCATTTCCATAGTTTTCATAGATGGAAACAAAACCATAGCGAATAGTTGTGTATCCAAGGACAATTTGGTCGTATCCCCCCACTATTATTTCGCCAAATTCGTCTTTGTCAGCATCTCCAGTGACTACTGCAAGGACTCTGCCATTAAGCGTCACAGGAAAGTCGCTCGTTGTTATGATGCCATTTTTCTTTTCGAATATGTAGACTTTCTTCTGAGCTAAGGCTACAATTTCTTTTGCTCCATCAGCATCTAAATCGTTTCCTAAGTCTATCGCGATTATTGGTCCAGAATCCTTTGGCAATTCAATAGCCTCTGAAGGCGCGAACTGATTTTTGTCTATGTTTTCGAAAATGTGAATTATTGGATAGGTCTGGTTGTTTGTTGATGTAATAAGCTCAAGTTTGCCATCAGAATCATAATCTTCTACTATAATATCTGTGACATGGTCCCAGAAAGTTTGGTTATGCTTAAGGTCTGGGGAGCGCCATGCTCTGCGGTATGTGTTACAGTAAACATGGTCAAAAATGTAAATGTTATTGTCGAAGGAACCGACAACTACTTCTTTTGTGCCATCACCCTCTATATCTGCCAAATCAACAGCCATAGTCCACTTGGCAAGAACGTTACCCGTATCCCACACCGAAGAAGCCTCAAGGGTCGTAGCGTTAACTTCTATAAACGCAACTTTTGGATAAGTTCCTACAACAATGAAACGCCTAAGTGGCGGCCAAGGAACAGCTAAAGAAATGTCCCAAATGTTATTGCCAATAGAGAAACGTTTACGATATTTATCTGTTCCGGGCTGATACAATGGTATAGGTCTGTAACTGTCCCATGTTTGCACGTAGAAAACGCTAATGCGAGAAAAAGCTTTAAGTGTGCCCGTGGATGTGCCCATTATTATTTTGTTTGTGTAATCCGTGCTTGTAATATTTAAGCCTGGTATGAAACCTATTGAAACAGACATCGCATCTGAAACTGGGCGGTATAGGTATACTCCGCCCATAGCGTCTATGTAAACTTCCGTTGTCGTTTCCAGTTTTATGTAGCGGAACCATTCCCAATTTAAAGCTTCTAAAGCTGGGTCCACATCCACAAGTAGCGTGAAGTTTCTTATGTAGGTTCCATGATAGTCATAAATTTCTTTGGCAATTAGAAATTCTTCGCTGATTCTGCTGAAGTTCATTCCGTCTTGGGAAATATAAATGAAAAAGTTTTCAGAACTCATGTTTTTGGGCACTATTTCAAAACCAAATATGCCAATGTCTGGTAGAATGTTTCCTCCGCCTGTCAACTCTTCATCCTTACCAAAATCCAACACAACCCTTGCAACGCCGTCTAAAGCGGCTGTAGAGTTCAACAAGGTTACGTTGTAAAATGGGTCCCACATATCCCAGTCACGTGGACCAGCCAGAGCAGTTGCATTATTTCCCAAGTGTCTATATGGTTCCGGAATATTCCCCACCGGTGCATGAGGACCGCTTCCTTGTCCAGGTTCAAACGCGCCGCTTTTTGTGTCGCCGAAAACTTTCAAGTCCACATAATAATCTATTGGGAAGGATGGATTCGTCTCCCACGACTCTACGGCTCGCATGAGTTTGCTCATCACGTAGTCACCGAGAAGCGGAGCATACTCTAAGACGTAGGCCCCGTGTCCGCTGCTTATGGCAACTATTTCTCCATACTCATCTTCATCAACTTGATTGTCTACTGCAACCTTTTGAATGGGCCCGAAGATTTTGCTTGTGCTATTCCATACTTCTTTGTAAGCGTTATCAACATGCGGGTAAACTGGTTCTGGACTGGCATCCATAGCGTTCTCGAAAATGTAAACTTTGTTGTCTGAAGCTCCAGCAATAACTTCTCTGAAGCCGTCCGCATCAGTGTCGCCTGTTGCAACAGAATTCACCAAGCCCCCGATTGCTTCGCCGCTTTTTGCTTCGCCGCTTCTAAATTGCTTCGCCACTTTAGTTCTAAAGCAAAAGTGTACATTTTAGAAGAAAATAAGCGTACTGAAGGAATCATTCTTATCTTCTAATTTATGGTAAACAATCATTTAGACCGTTGTTATATGCTTAAGCAATTTTCTTTTATCCGTACTGTAAGTTGGGTTAGTTCGTAAAGAGTTCTTCAAAGATTTCCGCTTTCAAATAGCAACCTCGCTTGAGCAAGTTATAGCGCATCCTATACAGGGGTTAATAAAATACCACGGTTTGAGAAAGCCTGTGCAACGGATTCCATTTCATGACAGCATATCTGTATGTGTTCAAGCTTTAACCACGACTACAACTGTTGAGATGATTGAAGAATTGGGAAAGGATGAGATTATAATTAATGGTGTAGAGTCTATGGGGAAGGATAGGGAGAGGATTGAGGTTGTCCTCAATGAATTGAGGAGGCTGGCGAATTTTTCTGGCCATTTTAAGGTGGTTTCTGAAAACAGTCTTAAAATAGGTAAAGGTTTGGGCTTTTCAGCTTCGGGTTTCGCAGCTTTAGGACTTGCAACTGCTAAGGCTCTCAGGCTTGACGTATCCGTAACGTATGCAAGATGTAATATTAATTGCTTGATTGATAATTGGATTGGCTGCATGGGTTGGGTGCCAGACTTTGAATTAGCTTGCATAATGGGTTGCGTACTTGGAGCAGTGGCATGTGGGCCATTTTACCCTATATGTGTTTCGTTTTGCTGGGGTGGTGTCTGCGGCATAATTGGAGATGCAACAATGGTCGGTTGCGCAATTTGGGCTTTGTGGTACTGTTGTTTGAGTTAAGATGAAAAAGGATAAAAGGATTGTGGACTTTGGTGATGATTCGGGAAAACCACATGGATGAGAGTGGGAGAGAGTTACGCCGTAGAGATTGGTTGTGGGTTTTCGCACTCTTAGGCATACTGGCTGTATCCGTCCTATGGTATCTTCAACAAAATCCCCGTTTTCTTTATTCCCTTGTGGTCGCATGTTTCGTTGCAATCGCTTTTCTTGTACTGTTAGCCTTGCGACCTGAGTATAGACAAGCTCTTATCAGGCGCTTGCTTGGGCTTCACAATAGGGACCTTGAAGCAGGAGGGTGGTTCAATCGATATGGGAGGCTGGCCGGTATCCTCCTTGTCATAAACTCGCTGATCTTCCGTTTGATGTTGCAATATCAACTTGTCTCTTCTCAACAGCCCCACTTCGTGTTAGCATTTATTTACATTCAAATGGCCCTTGTCATAGTCCTTCTCGTTAGCCTTCTGAGGATGGCGGAAAAGCAGTGGTGGAGATATCCACTAATTGCGTTACTAATTCTAACATTAGCGGTAGTAGTAGCAGTAACTGCGTTGCTTCTTCTTGAATTACTATTACATTGAAGAGTGCCCGTGCGCATATCACAGCGGAACATATTTCCTTTCACAGATAAACTTTATACAAGTTGCTTACAAATTTCCAATAAAGAAGGAAAAAATTTCCCAATTAAAGGAAGTTGAAGGCCACATTCTTCACATACTTCAGACCGCAGGCTTCGTCACCGGCAGAGAAAAAAGAATGCAAAAATCTAACTAGTGCGATTGGCGCTCTTTACAAGCTACTCTGAAAGAATAGGGACTTAATAAGTTAGACCGTGTCTAAACTATGACAAAGCGACGAAGGATGTCTTATTTGTTCCATTAATGTCTCCTAATAGAACTGAAAAAAGTATGAAGGGAATTTTAGGTTTGCTTTGTGTTAGGGTGTTGATTCAGGTATTTTCCATATTAGTGCTCGAACTTCGTGCCAGTAGCCGTCCCAGGGTGCGCGGTATATGACTATTTGGTTTTCTGGGTCGCCCGAGATTGGGAATGAATCTGGGAATGGGATGTACCATGTGGCTCCCATATAACTATGTAGAGTAGGGTCGTATCCCCAGCCGTAATATAGTTGATGTATCAAGAGTGGGGTGTCTGCCCCCATTATTTGCTTGCCTATGAGGTAGACTAGAATATTAGTTGTGTTCAAGTTATGTGTAAGCACTAATCTTTCATCCATGTCTATACGCATCCATCCGCTATCATAATCTGGCGCACCCCATACTCCTGGTGGTCCCTGCGGCCCTTGAAGTCCTTGAGGTCCGGTATCTCCTTTATCGCCTTTAGGTCCTTGAGGTCCAACTGCCAATTGCGTCGCAATCACCGTTGATAATGCGCTGGAAGCTATTATCGCAACGATGAGCCCAGCTATGAACGTCTTATTAGATATTCCACGACTAATTTCCTTAACCATTTTTTCACTTCTTTTTCCACTTATGTCCCGCTTTCATTAAAGGATTTGCATCAAAAATGATCTCGCCTTCACATGAAACCCATAATCTACCTGCCGCATACTGACATAAATTTAATCTAAACATGAACACACGTAACTATCCGCTTTGTTTAACTTTACAATTTAGCATAACGTTCTATTAGTCATCTTAACAGAAGATTAACAAATAATGGGTGAAAGTTTTTCGTTTATTTTTCGCAAAAAATATATAGAAGCTGTTCAAAATTTTGTGGTTGGAGAAAGATGCATTTGCTATAGAATTTGGCATCTCTTTTAAGGGTTAAGGGCTTAAAGAGGAGCTTATCTGTAGCATTGTGTTTTTCTTTGCAACAGTAAATGAGGAAGCAAGTATGAGGAAGAATGTTTGGAAAACGTTGGTAATCATGATGTTACTGTCAGT
>JARYMR010000017.1 GCA_029907045.1 Candidatus Bathyarchaeota archaeon | reverse complement strand
TTGAGCATGACGTTATCCTTGCAAGGGATTGGTGGGAAAAAATCCCAAAATACATGGAGGATGAGCATGTGGCTATAGCTCAAGGTGTTCGAGTAGCCACACACCATATCCTTAGAAAATTAGATGAATACATTGTGGAAAGGAAAGATATCTGCGAAGACGATTTGATCAGTATTGATAATAATATTTACCGTACATCAATCATTCGCGTCCTCGGGATAAATTTACTTGATCATGCTAAAGTTAAGAGGGAAATCGAGAAGAAGGGAATGAAGTGGGTTGTTGATAAAACTGTAATTTCCGATCACATTAGACATGGCATTGTCGCTTCAATAAATCACGCCTATAAGATGGGGCTGATGACAAGAGGGAGATTGAACCGGTTAAAAATGTTTAGGCTATTTCTGTTAAGCCCTTTAAGAGCCATGCACATTACTTTAAAAAAGAAATCTCCGGGGATTATAGTTGTGTACCCTTTGATTCGTTTAGCTATTCTTAAAGCGGAATTGAAAAGATGTGGAACTTAAGTTGGTGTTCATATGGTTGGCAAGGTTGATTTAGTGATGTGGGCTAAAAACGGGGAAGCTTTTCTTCCAATAGTTTTAAAGCGAATAGACGAAGTTATTCCACATGAAAATGTTTGCCATAAAATTTTGGTTGATGATCACAGCACTGACAGAACCATTGAAATCGCTAAAAGCTTTAATTGGAATGTATATCCAAATCCCAGAGGCGGGGTGTCAAGTGGAGCTAACGAAGCCCTAAGACATGTGGACCGTGACTTTTTCGTAAGTGTTGAACAGGATGTGGTTTTGGCTAAAGACTGGTGGGACAAGATTCCACCATACACGAATGACGACAAAGTTGCCGTAGCCCAAGGCATAAACAGGTCAACTGAACCTACGTTAAGAAAGCTTGATGAATATGTGCATAGCCGACTAAAACCAAGTGTTGATAACCCCATACTTTTCGGAGTTAGCATAGACAACAATATATTTAGAACAAAAATTATAAGGCAACTTGGAGGTTTTCCGAATGATTGTAAGTGGAGCAATACCTGTTCACAATGACTCCTTAATGTTAAGGTATAGCCTTCCCGCTTTAGCTAACGCAAGCTTGGATGAATTAGTTTTTCTTTTAGACAGATGCACCGACAAATCAGAGCAAATCATTAAGTTTTGGAAGAAAAGCTTTAACCCTCCATTTCAAGTGCGAATAGTCAAGAAAGATAAGCAATCGTGGAAAAGCCCAGTTTCAGAAGCATTCCAAGCGGCATTTGAGAACTGCAAAGGCGACGTGATATACAGCTTAGCAGCAGACTGCATCTATGACACAACAATCTTCAAATTTGAATCAGAATATGACGCTATTTGTTATAATTATGTAGACCGCGACCTAAACACGAATCCCATGCGCCAAAACTACGAAATGCTTTTACAGAAACTCAGAAGATTCAAAAGAATAGGCGATGTCTTCGCCATAAAGAAACATGTATGGGCAGAGCTGGGCGGGTTTAAAGATCATGCTGAAGCAGATGTTTGGCATCCCCATGGAATCATACTTTTCGAAGCGTTAAAAAATCGAGGTTTTAAATATACAGTCAGAGATAGCAAAACAATTCATCTGAGATGCCCCATAAATGCAAACACTCAAATAAACCAAGGAAGACTTAGAGCAAAAATGCAAACTCCCTTCTGGAAAGTTATATTACATTCACTCATACATTTTAAACCATACGTTTTAATTGGGTACTTTCAAGAAATTGATTCCATCAATTATAAGGCGTATACTGAAGAACGCCACGTTTAAAACTGATTTATCATTTTATCTATTATTTTTGTTAGTTTTTGAATGTTTTTTTGCCAGTTCACCCGCGCCCTAACAGTTTCCACAGCCTTTTCCCCTAAAAACCTACGGAGTTCATAATCACTGGCCAACAAAAGAATTTTTTCCGCAATCTTTTCAGAGTTCGCTACAGGAACAAATAAACCGTTCACCCCATCTTTAACCCATTCTTTGTTACCGTCTATTTCCGTGACCACCGGCGACAGCGAACATGCCATAGCTTCTAGTAGGCTTGCGGATGTTCCATCCGAAAATGATGTTGAAACATAAATGTCCGCAGCGCTCAAATAATCTTTAACTTTGTTATGGGGAACTGCGTCCACAAACCTAACATGTCCACTTTTTATGAAATTCGTCATTTTGGTTTTAAATGTATTGGTAAATGGTCCCTCGCCTAAAATGATAAATTTAACATTTTTATTTTTGGCTAGCACTTTAGGGATTGCATCTATTAAATATTCAACACCATAAATTGGTCTATGATATCTCAAGCTTATAACAACAATATCGTCTTCATTCCAGCCGCATTCCCTTCTAATTTTCCGCCGCTGAGTTTCATTGCGTTTAAATCCGTTCAAGTTAACCCATGGAAACTGCACAATTTTTGACGGTTCACATCCAAGATTTATTACAGCCTCTCGTTGAACTTCGCTGTCAACAACAACCACATCAGCCTTGCGAAGCGAATAAACAACAAAAGGCTTGAGCGGAAAATATTTCCTCGGAAAAACCAAAACATCTGAACCCCAAACGAAGAGGATAAATGGATGAAAGTTAGAATAGGCGGAATAAAAACCATAAGTGCTCGCCCAACAACCAACAAGCACATCTGGTTTAACCTTATCCAGAGTTTTCTTTAGAACATGCGCCCTTAATGGAGTTAAAAGATGTTTGCGGGCGCCTTCGAAAGGATGAAGATTCACTTCGGGAATAAAATCCCTCATTTTAATAATTTTAACTCCTTCTGGAACATAATTTGGCGAAGGATGAAACGTGAGAACGTAAACTTCATACATATCCTTAAACGATTTCAAAAAAAGCTCATCATAACTGCTTATGCCATCATGAGCATATGCAAGCCTAACCAACAACGCCACCCTTTCAGAGTTTAACAAACCAAAACTAACTATAAATCATTTACGAGCATTTTTGTATCCTAAAAGTTTAAACACAAAAAGTCTTATTGAATAGAACAATAACTCATGCTAACGGAGAAATATATAACTTGAAGGTTTTAATAACGGGCGGTTCAGGCTTCATAGGAAGCCACCTTGTTAATTACCTCCTAAAATCTGGAAACGATATCGTCGTCTTAGACAACTTTTCATCAGGCAAAATCGAAAACATACAAGAGCACATAAATAGCAAAAGATTTCGCTTGATAAGAGGTGATGTTAGAAATCCAGAGGATGTTGAAAAAGCTTTTGAAAATGTTGAGGCTATATGCCATCTTGCCGCAATCGTTAATATTCCCTTATCAATAGAAAATCCGCTACTTACAGAAGATGTAAACGTTCAAGGAACATTAAAACTTTTAGAAGCGAGCATAAAACATGATATAAAACGCTTTGTTTATGTTTCAACATGCGCTGTTTATGGGGAAGCAAAGTACTTACCAATAGACGAAGAGCATCCAACTAACCCTCTATCGCCATATGGTGCTTCAAAACTCGCTGCAGAACACTATTGCAAAGTCTTCCACAAAATATATGGTTTACAAACCGTCTGCTTAAGATTCTTCAACGTTTATGGTCCAAGACAAACAAGCGGACCCTATGGAGGAGTAATAACAACCTTTCTCGAGTCGCTTAAAATAGGCAAACCAATACTCATCTATGGAGATGGCAACCAAACACGAGATTTCCTCTATGTCAAAGATGCAGTTGAAGCATGCGCTCTTGCGCTAACCCGCAAGAACTGCTCTGGAAAAACATTCAACATAGGCACAGGAACCAAAACTTCCATAAACGAACTTGCGCAAGAGTTGATTAAACAAGCTAACAAACCGAATGTGGAAGTTAGGTATGTTGCTGAAAGAAAAGGTGACATCAAAGAAAGTTATGCAGACATCCGCAAGGCACGGAAGGAATTAGGGTTTAAACCGAAATTTTCAATTCAGAATGGATTAAGGGAACTTATTGACTCTTTTGACCTTGCATGTACGTAATGAAATCTTTTAAACCATTTTTGAATGATATTTTTGGTTCCCATTTCAGCAATTGCCGAGCTTTTTCAATGCTTACGATAGCACCTTTAAAATCATGCGGTCTAGGGGGTGCATGCTCAATTTTTAAATTTTTGAATTTCTCGCGTAGCGCTTCCACTATCTTATTTATGGTGACAAATTCTGAACCTGCAAGGTTAAAAATTTGGTTACTCGCCGAAGGCTGCAGTGCAGCCACATTTCCCCGCGCTAAATCATCCACATGAATAAAGCATCTGCCCTGGTTTCCATCGCCAAAAACCGTGATTGTTTCTTTTTGCATAGCTTTTCTAACGAATATGGCAATAGCCATGTTTGCTCTCATGCGCGGTCCATAAGGTATGTCATATCGCAGAATGGTGTATGGTAGTCCTGTATGTTTTTGCCATGATATAAGCAAGTGTTCTTGTCCAATTTTTGTTTTTGTGTATATGTGGTCTGGTGGTGGTAAGGGAGTGTTTTCGTCTACTACGCCTTCTGTTCTTCCGTAAACCCATGTTGTTGAAGCAAGTATTACCCTTTCAACTTCCATTGATGATGCCGCGTTTAGCAAGTTCATAGTTCCGATTTCGTTTATTTGTAGGCATAAGGCTGAGTGTGATAGGGCTACGTTTACGTCTGCCACGGCTGCCAGATGATAAACGATTTCCATATCCTTGCATGCTTCTAAAATGTCATTTTCATTTAGCAAATTTCCTTTAAACCATTCAACGTCTCCTCTTAATGGTTTGTATTCGTCAAAGACTCGAACATTATGTCCTTCTCCAACAAGTTTGTCGACAACGTGGCTTCCTATGAAACCTGAACCGCCCGTTACGAGAATATTCATACAACTCACCTGTTTACATTTCTGATAATGTTTCTCTTAACTTTTCTATCACAAATTGTGCATCTTCAATTGTCATTTGAGCATATAACGGTAAGCATATCATTCTTTTGCATACATCCTCTGCGTTTGGAAAATCGCCTTCCTTTGTGCCTAATAATCGCTTGTAAACTGGTTGGAGATGTAATGGTGGCCAATAGACTTCGCCGCTGCATCTTACGCCTTTAGCTCTAAGTTTTTCCTTCAATCCTTCTCTGTCTATGCCACTGTCTAATATGGCTACATATTTGTAGTAATTGTTTAGAATGTTTGGTGGAGTTTTTAAAGGCTTTATTCCATTAATTCTGCTTAACTCTTTGTCATAGTATTTTGCAATTTCGTTACGCTTTTTGATAATCTCTGGCAGTCGTTTTAGCTGGGTTAAACCTATTGCTGCGCTTATTTCTGGTAATCTCCAATTGTAGCCGAGTTCTATGATTATGTTGCTGTTGAAGTTTTCTTTGCCTTGGTCTCTTAAGATTTTGGCTTTTTCTGCTATTTTGTCGTTGTCTGTAGTTATCATGCCTCCTTCACCAGTAGTCATGACTTTTGTTGGGTAAAAGCTAAAGCAACCCGCGTCGCTTAGGGAACCTGCTGGTTTTTTGTTGATGCTTGAGCCTTGAGCGTGTGCCGCATCTTCAATTAAGAAAAGTTTTCTTTCTCGGCAAAGTTCCCTTATTTCTTCAATGTCTGGGCATATCAATCCGCCGATGTGAACGGCAATGACTCCTTTTGTTTTTGATGTTAGGTTTTTCTGAACATTTTCCACATCTATACAAAGAGTATCGGGGTTTATATCCGTGAGTTTTGGTTTTGCTCCTGCAAAAATCACCGCAGCCGCAGTGGCTGAAAAAGTGTTTGTGGGAACTAGCACTTCGTCTTCAGCTTTTGGTTTCATGGTGCGCAAAGCAATTTCTAAGGCGCTTGTTCCCGAGTTTACAGCAACCGCGTGTTTTACGTTGCATATTTCTGCAAATTGATTTTCAAATTCCTTTGTGTATGTGTAGAGGGTTAGCATTCCTGATCGAAGGATTTTTTCAACGTCAGCTTTTATTTGTTCTATGTCTTCTTCTAAAAAGTATGGTTTTGCTGGTGGAATGATTTTAGACAAATTTATCACCCAAGTTATAGTAGGCTTAACTATCAAAAGTTAAGATAAACCTTTTCTCTTCGTTAACTCCTCTTCCAGAGTTTCCACCCTTTTCTTAACCTTCTCAACTTCGGTTCTAACGTTTTTATCTTCCATCTCCTTTTTCCTTTTTTCATTAGATTTCAATATTAAATGTAAAAACTCAGAATCATATGCGCTTAACAGCAACTCTGTATTTGGAATTAGGCAGTGACCTCCAATGATGCCAGGATAATGTGGTGGTTTGTTTAAGTCTACACGGTGAATGTCTTCAATCATATCCACAATTTCGTCAAAATCTGCACCAAAATGTCTTGAAATTCTATGCATTTCTTGGAAACAAGCAATCATCCAAGCCCTATAAGTTGTTTCAAAAAGTTTTGCCAATTCCGTTTCTAAGGGACTTTTTAGAATTTTAACTTTTAATCCAAGTTTTTGATAGTGCTTTTGCGCCATCACTGCAGATTGTTTTGTTACTCCACCAACATATTTTTTCCAGAAAAGTATGTCCCTTTTCATACTTTCAATGTTTTTATGCATTCCGCGGATAGGAGAATGCACTATCGGCGAATTTATTGAGTCATAAATTTTTTGGGTAGTTCCTGGGGGGATGGTGCTTTCGATTAGCGTGAGTTTAGGTTTAAACTTATTTATGTAGTCTAAAGTCGTTTTTACAAATTCATTTTGTTTGAAGCAAGGATAACAAATATGCATAAAATTAACGTTTAAAGGTGGTTTTTTCTCGCCAACAATTCTAAACATTTTTTCCGTATCCACATCAAAACCATAAACATCAAATTTTCCAGTTTCCGTAAACAATTCAAAAAGCGCATGTCCAACCTCGCCTAAGCCCACAATTAAAACACTTACTTTTGGCATCCTATGTCACCAGAAAAATCCAAAATGCTAAATGTTGCATATAAACTTGTTATGTTTAAAACGTTATCTTCTATTCTGTTTCTCCAATTTTTTTACAAGATTTGCAATGACTTCAACTGGATTTTCAAGTTCTGCTAACAAATGCTTTACATCTTTTTTCTTGCCCAAAAGTTTCTCAGCAAGCCGCGGCACTTCCGATAGTTCGGTCTTAAAAATTGGAAAACCTTTTATTGCTAAAAAATCGTTAACATGTTGCTTTTGAAACGTATTAACGATTATGGCAGGAGTTCCTTGTAATGCCGCCTCACGTGTTATGGTTCCACCAGCGCCAACAAACAAATCTGCTTGTGCCACTAAACTGGCAGAATCTACGAATTCTTTTGGAACAATTAGGCCTTTAATCGTTTTGCGATGGTAACGTGAAAGAAATACGATTTTTCCAAGTTTTCCTAATTTTCTAGCAAGGACTGCCATATCTATTGTTTCTTTTACATAAACCGCTTTTTCTTCAAGTTGTCTAACCACAATTAGTGGCTTTCCAAAATCGTATTGAATCATGGGTTTAAAATCTCTAATCCATGCAACTTCATCCACACCAGCGAACCCAATTATTTCTCCTTTAACAGAATAAGCTTGTAAAATTTTTCTTGGAATTGCCTTTGAAGCTATAACATAATCAGAAAGCGGCAACGTAAGCCTATTAACCGCTTCAGCATAAGGAGTATCTAAGGTCCAGATTATTGGTTTTCCCAAACCAAAGGCTACTCTACATTGGTCTACTGAACTATGTGAGATGGCAATATCTGGAGTGTTTTTTTCAAAAATTTTACAGAATAAAAGCTGACGTCGTGCGCCTTCCTTCAGTCTTGTTAACAAAGATTTAGGATCATAACGCCCCACCACAATAAATTTTTCTTTTAGAAATTCTGCCAAAGGCAAAGTGTCTGGATGTTTCCTAGTGGTTAATATCACCTCGTGCCTTAAAGCCCTTAAATGCTTTGCGATAGCAACTCCATATCTGACATGTTTTCCAGTGCATGCGTCATACCACACTTTCATTATTCAACCCTCATGAATTGGCATCCAACAGTTTTTGCTGCCAGCATATCTTCATCTGTGTTTCCAATAAAAAGAATGTTTTGCATTTTAATTCCGAGTTTTTCTGCGGCAATTCTAAGTTGTTCAACTCTGTTAAGAGAGTCTTCTCTTGTTATGATGAAATTGAAGGATAAACCCAAACGTTTTAAAGCAATTTGCACTAAGGGTTTGCCTTGCATCGTTACTAGGGCTTTTTGTTTTTCTAAAAAATTTTTGTAATTAGCAACGCCTTTCTGAGTTACTTTCATGTTTGCTAAGGCTTCAATTTCGATTTTATTCCACACATCAAAAACCTTCTTTTTAGTTTCTTCATCTAGGTGGGCGACAACTTTTGTTAATGGACGTACATCAGACATTTTTGTTATTTTGCTTATTTCTCGAAAGAGTTTTTCATAATCTATTGGCAAATAAACCAATGTACCATCAAAATCAAATATTACAGCTTCAATCAACCGTACATTTCCCCAACAACTTTTCCATCCTTGACCAGTTTTGCAGGGGCATCAATGTGGCGAATCCAGTAAATGTTTTCTGGTAAAATATCATATTTTGGTATGTTTGGTATCTCTTCTTCAAACGCGAGTTTCACGTAAAGATAAGGAAGATTCGCATAATGATCTTTTCGTATTATTTTACTCGCGTAAGAAAAGAAAAAGGACGTTGTAAACATTCTTCCAGCATTAATCTCTGTTACGCATGGTTTGCCCTCTTTATTTTCTTTCAAATCTACGCATGCTATTCCGCTAAATTTTTGGTCTATGGCTAATACAGCCCTCGTTCCAATTTCATTCACAGCTTTGTCATGGATGGTTTTTTGAACTGCTGGTGTGCCAGTAATGCCCGATGGAGCCAGAGTTGGGTAAATATATTCTATCCTTTCTCGAGCCATTGAAGTTATAAGTTCTCCATTCCTCCACAAACTATGGAAACCTATATTCCTTCCAGGCAAGTATTCTTGAGCAATAAATTGCCAGTCCATTTTGCGAGATTTCCAGTATTTTATCCATGAGAAGGCTGTTTCTTTGTTTTGAGCTAGGGTGCTTCCTCTTCCGCCTGCGCCATGTCTTGCCCTAATCCATATTGGTTTTCCCAATTCTTCAAAGGCTTTGTTAACATCCTTTTCATCTCGTAATTCGAGATATCTTGCGACTGGAACATTTTTTTCCTTCCATTTTTCCACTGATTTCAACTTGTCTTGGCATATGCGGATTGATTCTTTTGCGGGCAGAAAGACTTTCGCTTTTAATTTTTCACGGTTTTCTGAAATTGTGGCTACTTCACCATCAGGCTGGGCATGTACAAATTCTACTTTCTCTTTTCTCACAATCTTATTTAACTCCTCCATATACGCTGGGTCTGAAGCTTTAGGAACCATATACTTCTTGTCTACGGGCGCCAAGTGAATGAAATATTCATTGGCTTCGGTTCCAACAATAAACATTTTTTCAGGCGCTATTTTAAGCGACATAACAAAATTTATGCCAGCAGGTCCTCCCGCTCCAGTGACCAGAACTCTTTTCATCCTTTTTCCTCACATTTGCCATACACTGCTAAGCTCAATAATGGCAATTTTCTCTCTTCAATATAAAATAACAACTTAATATTTATTCTCAACAACCAAACTTTAATAAAAACAAAATTCCCTACTCTAAAGAGGGCCGGTCGTCTAGCTTGGTTAGGACACTTGCCCTAAAAGAAGCCTTAAGCAGCCCTTACGAGGCTGAGGTCGCCGGTTCAAGTCCGGCCCGGCCCACATTTTTATCTCAAATGGTATTTCGGCTATTTCAGTATAATTCTTTATAAATTAGAATCGTGGATTCTCCGTCATGGAATCTAAAACGATAAGCCGTTTTAACGCTTTTTTAATGTTTATTTTGATTCTTTTTTGGGGAAGTTCCTTTGTTGTTGTTAAAGTTGCTTTGATGGAAGGGTTAACTCCCATCGCCATTGCAACCTTTCGTTTTCTTGTTGCTGGTGGGCTTTTCCTTGTTGCAATTTTGCTTGAAGGAATGAGGGTGAAAGGCTATGTGTTTTTTGTTGAAAAGAAGGATTTTCCGATGCTGGTTCTTTTGGCGCTTACAGGCGTAACTTTCTTCTTTACCGCTCAATACACAGGCATAAAAATGGCGGGAGCATCCATCGCAGCCATTTTTGTCTGCTTGCTGGCACCAGTTTTTATAACCGTTCTCTCTGCCAAACTTTTAAAGGAGCATTTAGTGAAAAGGCAATTTTTGGGTGTTGGAATCGCTGCAATTGGCACTTTTATTGTTATTATGGGCGGAAGTATAAGTCTCCAAACTAATCATCAATTCCTTTTAGGAAGCCTAATTTTGCTTTCTACACCTATTCTTTGGACTGCTTATAGTCTTCTTGGGAAAAATGTGATGGAAAAGTATAGTCCTTTTCTTGTTGTGGCTTATGTAAACATTCTTGGAGGCTTACTGCTTATTCCATTCTCTTTGGCTGATGGTTCTTTCAGTCAAATTTTCACTATGCACCTTAATGGGTGGTTGGCAATTCTCTTTTTGGCGGTTACTTGTTCATTTTTGGGCTATTACATTTGGTTTTATGTAATAAAAAGGGTTGGTGCTGCCATTGCTAGTTCTTTCCTGTTTGCTGAACCCTTAATCACTGCTTTATTTGCCGTTGCTTTTGTTAGAGAAGAGTTAAATCTATTCACAGTTGCTGGAGGCTTTCTAATTTTTATAGGAGTATATTTGGTTACTCGGAAATAAGCGGAGTTGAATAGTCCATAAATTCAAGAATCTTTTTTGGACTAAAAACTGAAAAGGTCGAGTTGCCTAAAATTTTGCCAATTTTTGGAATTAACCCTACAGCATCTGTCCCCAGTTTGCATGCAACAGCATTTTCAAACAATCCTAAAGGTTCAATATCTATTATATCGCGGTTAACCCTTGCCCTTTTTAAAGCCAGCCGCGCTTCCAAAAGGGATGGACCCAAAATTATCAGTCTGTCTAAAAATGATTTTGTCCAGTTTTTGTATTGAGCAATTTGTCTTTCTGAAACCGTGGCTTCTATGAAATTTTTCTCTTTATTTATGTCTAAAATTTTGATTGTTAACGGTAAATGTTCACAGAATCCAAAAAGCTCAACCAGCTTTTTCAAGGCGATTTTTCTCCTGTCAACAAGTTGTGCTTGTAAACGCTGTATTGGGATTGCAGCATCAAGGACTCTTGGTGAGGATATGCCTATATCTACATAAAGTTCTGTTTTGCTCTTGTTTAAGGATGATATGTGCCCCTTAACCTCTGAGTATTTGTTTAATTTTTCAAAACTTGTCGGGCATATCCCAATTTCTTTATCCAAATAGTTGAGTGCCGCCTTCTCATCCTCTCCAGAAACATTTATTTGTACCATTCCGCGAGGGGTAAGTTGGCAAATTTTTGTTTCAACTTTTAATCCTTTAAGAATAGATTTTATGGATTTGTTAACCATTTCTAGTTGAGATTCGTCGTAGACTTTTATGACTAAGGTTACAGTAGGCATTTGCAGTCGCCAATTAACGTAAGCATTTCATTATGCATTCTTTGTATCCTTGCAATAGCGGATGGTGGTAACTCTTTAGAAAGATTTTCGATGGTTCTTTCTATGGGTACTCGTCTGGAACCTTCAACAAGCTTGTCTGCGTATGAAACGATTTTATCCTCTAAGGTTATTGGAACGTATATGTCTCTGGGCCATCCGAGTTTTTTTGCTTCTTTTGCTGTTATTCCACCTCCCACATGCCTCTTTATTATTGAAATGATTGGTTTTGGTAAACCAAGCGTTTGTGCAATTTCCGCTCCTATAATAGCGTGGTGGACGCTGTGGGTTTTGGAGCGTCCTATGTCGTGTAAAAGGGCGCCTATTTCCACAAGTTCCAAATTTACATCATAACCTTTTTCTTTGCATATTTTCGCTATTTCCAGAGCAAGTTCAGCTACGGTTTCGCAATGTTTTATAACGTTTGCGGAACATCCACTTTTATAAAGAAAGTATAATGCCTCTTCTCTTGACGGGAGCTTTTCACTCACCCAATTCCTTCCTTAACTGTTCAATCTTTTTTGATAATACTTGAACAATTTTGGCATTATCATAGTGAACTAAAGATTTTCCACATGTTGGGCATTTGAAAACAAGTTCCACAGCTTCTTCAAATGGTATTCGTTTGCATCCAGGCGTGTAGCAATAGTAAAAGTCATGATTTTTCTCATACTCAAGCCGAATGTTGAGTTTTTCCATCACCCGCCTTTTTTGGCTTAATATGAAGCCTTCAAGCTGGTCTGGCTGGAGTTTCCAGTGGAATATGAACCATCCCGTTTTTGGGTCTCGGGTTCTTCTTAGGCTTACGAGGGAATGGTCGTAAAGTTTGTATAGAATTTTGCGGACGTTGTTGAGTCTTATGCCTGTTTTGTTGGCTATTTCGTCATCCGTTATCTCGTCTGAGTTTTTTAGAATCTCCATTAACTTAACTGCCTCTTCTTCGCCTAACGCCTCAGCCACCTTCATCAAAGTTGCATCATCTATCGTAGATAACATAACGACCCTTTTGCTCAACTGTTGAACACTGCACCTCTTTTATAATATATATTAGTAGACTTTGATTTAAATCTCTTTATGAAATCTGAATCAGAACTAACAAATTTTAGCTATTTTCTTCCCTCTTTTTTGGGGAATTATTTTCACTTTAGCATTCCTAAATTCCTTTTTTAGTTCTTCTCCTTCAAATAAACGGTCTAGAAAAATGGCTAGGCTTGCGCATTCTGAGTGGGGTTGATTTCCAATGGCAATATTAAAGTCTGAAACTTCTTCGGAGAAGAATCCCCTTGGAACCTTTTGGCTTCCAACAATAACTAAAATATCTTTTCCGCACTCTTTAATTCTATTTAACACTTTGCTTGTTTGAATGTTTTCTCCATAAGCTGTTAGGTGCACAACGATTCCGCCTTTTGTTTTCCAATTTTTGACAACGCTTTTCCAAGGTTTCCCCATTTCAAAGAAGAATGGTCCTCCCCAATTTTTTGTGACTTTTTCAATGGTCTCTTTTATTTTCTCATCTTCTATGTCTGATAATATAACGCCAGATGCTCCTAATGCTCTTGCCGTTAAAACAACATGGGTTGTAAGCCTCGCGTCCCTGCTTGGTCTGTGACCCCATCTTAATACCATAACTTTAGGCATATATAGTTTCCCTTTGTGCGTTTTCTTTTGTGATGTTCTTTTCAAATTTTCCATCAAAGGTTTCTACTTGTTTCTTGACTTTTTCTGCGAACCATGGAATCGCCTCAAAAACTACGTGAGCACAATTATCAGCGTACTTTATTGTTTGCACGTCTGCCCTCTGGAAAAGCCATGATAGGAATGGCATGGTTTCGTTTGTTAATGGAATCGTGAAGGAGGCTTGAACATAATTTTTTAACATTTTTAGAATTTTTTGCCTTAGCAGATCAATGTTGGTTTTGTGAAGGGCTGATATTGGCACTGGGTTTGGCGCTCTTTCCTTGAGGATTTCAAGTTTTTGAACAGTTTCGGTTTCCGTTAGCAAATCAATTTTGTTTAAGGCTGTTATTATTGGGACGCTTGCAGCGCCTATTCGTTCTATGGTTTCTAGGCATACGTTTAATTTCTTTTCAATGACGACTATGGGTTCGCTTACATCTACAACCAAAAGTATAAGATCTGAGTAAATGGTTTCTTCGAGGGTTGAGTGGAAAGCCTCTATCAATGTTAATGGTAAGCGGTCTATGAAGCCCACGGTATCCGTTAACAAAAACTTCTTTTTTGAAATTTCCACAAGCCTTGTTGTTGTGGATAGCGTCGTGAATAAAGACGTATCCACTGGAACCTCTTCTTCTGTTAAAGCGTTAAAAAGCGAACTTTTTCCAGCATTGGTGTAGCCTGCTAGGGAAATTGATGAGAAGCCAAGTTCCTCCCTTCTTTCACGGTGCAACTGTCTTTTTCCACGAATTTTCTTCAGCTTTTTGCGAACAGTATGCACCTGTTTCTTTACTGCCTCATAATAAACGTCAACTTCATAGGCGCCGAGACCCATGAATCCTGGTTGTTCTCCCATTTTGGCTAGTCTTACTCTTTCTTTGGCGTGGGCTAATTCGTATCCCAATCTTGCTAGTTGGATTTGTAGTTTGGCTTCTGTTGTAGTGGCTCTTCTCGTGAATATTTCAAGGATTAATTGGAAGCGGTCGATGGCTTCTACGCCTGTGGCTTTTGCTATGTTGTAAGCTTGGACTGGTTTTAGTGGGTTGTCAAAAATTATTTTTTGGGCGCCCGTTTCCTTGACAAGTTTAGCAAGTTCCTCTACTTTTCCTGCGCCTATCTGATAGCGTGAGTCTGGTTCTCGAATTTGTTCTATTTTGCCAACTAAAGTGTATCCTGCAGATTCTGCCAAGCTTTTGAGTTCTTCTAAGCTTGAGTTTTCAAAAGATTGTCGCCTTTGAACTATGATTGCTCTCGTTTGGGCGAATCCTCCTTCCCCTTTTCCTTTTTGTTTAGTTGGATTATGTCTCCTAAAGTTAGTTCACGATTTGTTGGCTTTGGAATTTCTACTGGAACATTTTTCTCTTCCGATGGTGGAACAAGTAATTTAACTTTTAATATGTGTTCAAGTTTGGTTGCAAACTTATTGTCAGGCGTCATTTTTCCAGTTTCTATTTTTTTGAGAAGAGACACTTTTTCATTAATTTTTTTGCCCAGTTCTTCATGGGAAAGCCCAAGCTTTTCTCTGGCTTGCCTAATTTTTGTGTGAAAATTTTCCACAAGCTCAAAGCTTGCTTCCGCAGTCGTTTCGGGCGTTTTCTTGCTTATAATTTTTGGCGGATGCGAAACTGTTTTAGTTTTGAATGTTGCGCTTTTGGGTTTTGGTTCTTCTTCCCAGATTATTGTGCCATGTTTTGAACATTGACTGCAAACAGTTAGTTTTGCCCCTTCAATAATCACTTTGTAGAGTTTTCCGAAGATTTTCGCCCCGCACACTTCGCATCGCAATTTTTGGCGCACCTATGTGTTTTATTTATTTGGTTGTGTTTATAGTTGTCGAATTAAATAGTCCGTTACTGGTGTAAAGTTTGGAAAATCCTCTTAAAAGAATTCGAAGCGTAGCAGACTATCAATTTGGAAAGGGCGTTGGCGTCAAACTTTTTCCAGAAAATGTGAAAATAGAATTTTCAAAAAGAACTGGTAGAATTCGTTATGTTTATTTGGATGACAAAAGGCTTGTAACCCTACGCCCCACAGACGGCTTATTTTCTCTTAGCATTGCTGGCGCAAAAAGAATAGCAGAAAACAGGAATTCCGCAAAATGCTTCGTTACAGTAAAAGATGATGTTTCAAAATTTATCGCTGAAGGCGGCGACGTCTTCGCTGTTCACGTGGTGGAGGCTGATGATGAAATCCGTCCAAAAGACGAAGTCATAGTCCTTAACGAAAAGGGCGAAGTTTTAGCTGTTGGACGAGCCGTTCTATCAAGTGAAGAAATGAAAGCTTTCAAAACGGGCGTTGCCGTTAAAGTTCGGCGTGGGAGTCTAGAAGAAGGTTAAGTATATGAAGCTTAATAGTAAATATTTGATGGAAGGCGAAGTTTATGCACAGACGCATTAGCCCCCGCGAAGCAAGACGTATGATGCAACGCATGGGTCTCAGCATGAACACAGTGCCCGATGTTGAGCAAGTAATAATCAAAACAAGCAGCAAAGAAATCACCATAGAAGCGCCAGAAGTAGCCATCATGGAAATGCAAGGACAAAAACTCTTCCAAGTGGCTGGAGGAAAAATTACCGAAAAAGCCATAGAACGCAAATTAACAATACCAGAAGAAGATGTAAGGCTTGTTGCGGATCAAACTGGCAAAAGCCCAGAAGAAGCCAGAAAAGCCCTAGAAGAATGCGGGGGAGACCTAGCCAAAGCGATTCTTTTACTTCAGTCAAAAGTTTAATGTGTTTAAAATGTTTGATGTTACTGTTGTTGGTCATTTTGCCATAGACTCTATTTTCCTTACAGATAGGCAAATGCCCTATGTTATTTTGGGCGGTTCCACAGCTTATGTTTCGCTTACCGTTAGACGTTTGAATGGGAGGGCTTCGATTCTTTCTAAGGTTGGCAGTGATTTTCCAGAGGCTTATTTATGGTGGTTAAGAGAAGAAGGCATAGACGTAAGCGGTGTAATAAGGGTTAAGGATGCGCAGACAACACGTTTCGAGCTGAAATATGCTGAGGGATTTTTAAAAAGAACTTTGCGCTTGAAGAGCAGAGCACCATCCATTACCGTGGAAGATTTGCCGAAATCCGTGAAAAGCAAAGCGGTTCACATAGCTCCCATAGCAGGCGAAATAACCTACGAGGCAATTGAAAAATTAAGAAGCTGCGGAGATGTTTTATCCATTGACCCACAAGGACTTGTTCGAAACTTCGACACAGAAGGATATGTCACCTATTCTCCGCTATTGGACAAACGCATACTGGAACTTGCCAACATTTACAAATCCTCCTTAGAAGAAATCAAAGCTGCAACTGGCTTATCTGACCTAAACTCTGCAGTGAAGACAATTCACGATTATGGTGTAGAAACAGTTATAGTTACTTTAGGCGCTCAAGGTGCATTACTTTCCATTGAAGGAACCAAATACACGATTCCAGCCTGTCCATGCGAGAAAATTGTTGACCCAACAGGGGCGGGGGACGCTTTTATTGGCGGTTTTCTCGCTGAATACGTTCGCGGCGAAGACTCTTTATGGTGTGCTTATGTAGGTTCTGCGGCTGCTTCCATTGCTGTTGAGGCGGTTGGTCCCACATTTATGGAAGGTGAAACAGAAATTCACCAAAGAGCTAGATTACTTTATGGAAAAGAAATTAAGGAATAACGCATATCTTATCCCTTAAGGTTACGTGATTAAGAGGCGCTTAGGTTGGGGCGAGTTGACAAAGGTGTTAAATGCAGCGTTTCGGGCTGTAAGGGCGAAGCTGTTCGTTCGCTTTCAGCAGAAAAGGTTAGGTCTGCTGGTTTAAATATTGGAAGCAGCGAAAGGCGTGCCTACTTATGCAAAGAACATTACAAAGAATATAAGAAGAGGACAAAAAAGGATAAGATGCTTGAAAAATGGCGACACATGGGCTGAAAAGGAAGGCGATTCTCAATGCGAATATTACAGTTACACTCAACCTACATTGAGTATATGCCAATTCAAAAAGAGATAGAAACGGCTGAAAAAGCCGAAAGAAAACCAGTACGTCTAGAAGAAATTGTCGTATTATTCACTGCTGTTGAGGAAAATGACGATTTAACAGTAGCTGAAAAAGCCATAGACGAAGTTTCCGCTTTTCTGGGAAAATTGAAAGTAAAAAGAATCCTAATCTATCCATACGCTCACCTAAGCAATAAACTGGCAAATCCCCCAGAAGCCCTTAAAATAATTAAGGCAATGGAAGAAAAAGCTAGGAGAAGGGGCTTAGAAGTTTATAGGGCCCCCTTCGGCTGGAACAAGCAGTTTACAATATCAATTAAGGGGCATCCCCTAGCAGAACAATCCCGCGTGATTCTTCCTTCCGAAGTGAAAGAGGAAAAAGAAGAAAAAGTATCTGAAGCTGTGAAAGCCGAAGAAAAACTGGAATCCTTCTGGTATATTCTTCAACCCGATGGAAAAATGGTTCCCGTTGAAGAATTCAATTTTAAGGGTTACGAAAACCTTGAAAAATTTGCAAATTATGAAATACATAAGGTAAGGGCAAGCCAACAGATGCCGCCTCATGTGCCCTTAATGAAGAGATTGGAAATAGCTGACTATGAATCTGGAAGCGATCCAGGAAACATTCGCTGGTATCCGAAGGGGCGTTTAATAAAATCTTTGCTTGAACAGTTTGTTACGGCTAAAATGATAGAGTATGGCGCCATGGAAGTTGAAACGCCGGTTATGTATGATTTCCACCATCCAAGCCTTGCTGATTACATGAATCGCTTTCCTGCAAGGCAATACCTTCTAAAATCAGAGGATAAGGAGCTTT
>JARYMR010000016.1 GCA_029907045.1 Candidatus Bathyarchaeota archaeon | reverse complement strand
GAACGGTATCGCCTACGTGGACGCCGCTGTTGAAAGGGGACTTCCCATTGACAGTTTCGCTCCGAGAGTATCCTTCTTCTTTGCGTGCCACAACGACTTCTTTGAAGAAATAGCCAAGTTTAGAGCCGCAAGACGCTTATGGGCTAGGATAATGAAGGAACGCTTCCACGCCAAAAATCCAAGGTCCATGTGGATGCGCATGCACGTTCAGACATCTGGCTGCACCCTCACAGCCCAACAACCATTAAACAACATTGTACGCACAACAATCCAAGCCTTAGCCGCTGTGCTGGGCGGAACCCAATCCTTACACACAAACTCCTTTGACGAAGCCTTATGCTTGCCAACCGAAGAGGCTGTTCGCGTAGCCCTAAGAACCCAACAGATAATAGCCTATGAAAGCGGAGTAACAAACACCGTTGACCCCTTAGGAGGCTCATATTATGTTGAAGCCTTAACAAAAGAGATGGAAGGAAAAGCCATGGAATACATACAAAAAATAGACGACATGGGCGGAGTCGTAGCCGCCATAGAAAAAGGATTCTTCCAAAAAAAAATTGCTGAAAGCGCCTACAGATATCAGCGAGAGGTTGAAGAGAAAAAGCGCATAATTGTTGGCGTAAACGAATTCGCCATAGAAGAGGAAGAATGTCCAATAGAACTTTTAAGGATAGACCCAAAAGTTGAAAAAGAACAAGTCGAAAGACTTCAAAAATTAAGGAGAGAACGCGACAACAGGAAGGTGAAGGAAATCCTCGAAAAACTCCATTACGCAGCAGAAAAAGAAGAAAACCTCATGCCAACAATAATCGAAGCAGTAAAAGCTTATGCAACGCTTGGCGAAATAACGGATGTGCTGCGAAAAGTTTACGGAGAATATAAAGAATTAATAGTAATCTAAAAAGGGGTAAGAATATGCAGAGCAAAAGAAAAATTAGAGTATTAATCGCAAAACCAGGCTTAGACAGTCACGACAGAGGAGCCAAAGTGGTTGCAAGAGCCCTAAGAGATGCTGGGATGGAAGTAATCTACACGGGTTTGAGGCAGACGCCAGAACAAATTGTTGAAACAGCCCTCCAAGAAGATGTAGATGTAATAGGTTTAAGCATCCTTTCAGGAGCCCACAAAGCCCTCTTCCCAAGAATTATGGAACTTCTTAAAGAGAAAGGATTAACAGACGTCATGGTTTTCGCTGGAGGAATAATCCCAGACGAAGACGTTCCAGAAATGAAAAAGTTGGGAATAAAAGAAATATTTGGACCTGGAACCCCAACGGAAAAGATAATAGAGTTCGTTTTGCAAAACGCGCCTAAAAGAGCTTAAGATGTGCAAGGAAATTGTCAAAAATTGAAGAAATAGCCCAAGGCGTTCTAGCCGGAGACCGCAGGAGCATAGCAAAGGCAATAACAATAATAGAAAATGACGTCCCAGAAGCAAAAACGCTTATATCAAAAATTTATCCCCACACTGGAAAAGCTCATATTATAGGTTTGACTGGTCCTGGTGGTTCTGGAAAAAGCACCCTAATCGAAAAGATTGTTAGGGAGTATAGGCGAAGGGGTAAACGTGTTGGCGTTGTAGCCGTAGACCCCACAAGCCCCTTCACTGGTGGAGCCTTCTTAGGCGACAGAATAAGAATGCAAGAATTAAGCACAGACGAAGGCGTCTTCATAAGGAGCATGGCGACCCGTAACTATCCAGGCGGAATAGCAAAAGCAACAAGGGATACCGTCAAAATTTTGGACGCAGCAGGCAAAGACATAGTGATTGTTGAAACCGTTGGTGCGGGACAATCAGAAGTGGAAATCATCAAAGTCGCGGAAACAATAGTTGTTATTCACGCGCCTGGCTTGGGCGACGATATTCAAGCTATAAAAGCTGGTTTGATGGAGATAGCTGACATCTTCGTTGTGAACAAGGCAGACCGCGAAAACGTAGAAAAAGCCGTAACAGACATACAAGCCATGCTACAATTAAACACTAAAGAAAAAGCGTGGAAACCACCAGTTCTAAAAACAATAGCCCTCACAGGTGAGGGCGTTCCTCAACTCATCGAAAAATTGGAGGAGCATAAAACCTTTCTGAAAAAGGAAAAAGTGGAAGAAAGAAGTCTTCTAAGGGCGGAAACTGAACTTGTCGAAGCCATAAAAGAAAGAACAGTAAATTCCATAATAGAGGAGTTGAAAATGGAAGGAAAATTCCAAGAAACCCTCCAAAAAATTATGGCTAAAGAAATAGACCCAGCTTCAGCGGCTGAAGAACTTTTGCATTCAAAATTTAAGAAGGCAAAATAATGCCAAAACTTGAAAAGGGAATGGTTCAGGTTTATACTGGAAATGGGAAGGGCAAAACCTCAGCAGCCTTTGGGCTAGCCCTAAGAGCAACAGGTAGAGGATTAAAAGTTTACATAATTCAGTTCATTAAAGGCGGATTCGATTACGGCGAACTATACATTGTAGATAAGCTTCCAAACTTAAAATTGAAGGCTTTTGGAAGAGGCAAATTTGTAACAGAAAAGCCACCAAGCCAAGAGGATATCAAACTTGCAGAAGAAGCCTTAACATTGGCTGAAGAAACCGTCAAAAGCGGAGAATATGACATAGTAATCCTAGACGAAATTAATGTAGCTCTAAACTTGAAACTAATAAAGACTGAAAGGGTTGTAGAGTTGATAAAGAATAAGCCTAAACATGTTGAGCTTGTTTTGACTGGGCGGTATGCACCGAATGAAATAGTTGAGGCAGCGGATTTAGTCACAGAAATGAGGGAGATTAAGCATCCATACAATAAGGGTTTCCAAGCAAGAAAGGGAATAGAATACTAGCCATGAAAATCTTTTACTTTATTATTAGTTTGTAAACTTCTTTTGCGACATACTCCAAATACCTTTCCTTATCAGTTAAATTAAAAATTGTCACAGAAGCGTCTCTTGTTATGCCAACAACATAGCCATATTCTCTAGCTCTAGCCACCACATACCACAAGTCGCCATGCTTACAATAGTCTTCGAAAAGCGAAGTATTTATCAAGTCTGGACCGTAAAGCGAAAGCTTATTCACATTTGGAATATCCACATTATCAAAGAACGTAATTTTGGTATCCTCAGGGTTTTTTAGGTGAAACTCTCTAAGGGTTTCTGGCGGAATTCGTGCTTCAACAATGCCACCAACCTTTTCGAAAATGATTTCGCTAAGCTTATTGGCTATAAAATTGGCTAGGCGCTTCTTTTCAACAATTGTTAAGAAAGTGTTATCCTCATGCTGGGTAAAACTGAAAACCGCTTCAATAGTGCGTGGCAAAGGCGCCATTTTACCCCTATGAAAAACATGAATCACATAATCATGCGAATATACGCCCCTAAGCATATTCTCCTTTGGCTTTGGCAAAAGCCCAACAACTTCGCTCACAAGCGTAAACTTGTAATCGCCCTCCTCATAAGCCTCTTCAATGCGATACCCCTCAAGCCTAGAAGCAATTTCCGCTATGGAAAGCGGTTCAGAAAGCCTAAAAACCTTACCAGCAACAACCATATTCCCACCTCATATTGAATATGAGTTATCTGCTTAAGAAGTTTAAGATCAACTTTAACTTTACTTCCTTTTCTTCTTCTCTGCGGTTTTTTGATCCATTTCCTCTATGTCTTTAATCATTTTATGAAATAGACTATCTTTTTCCCATAAAGAAAACCCATCCTCTACCGCCTTTTCATGGGCTTTATCTCTACTGAACCCTTGTGCTCGATAATATATCTCTTAATTCGTGAAAGACTATGTATGTTTCATAATGTTGCCACATTTCAGAAATCCATATTTCATTCAGCGGAATGTTTAGTTTTTTCGCTGCATTTGTTGTAATATGCTTATTTTCGAAAATGACGTTGTATGTCGCATTATAGTCTTCTATGACTTCATGGGGAACATAACGAACTTTATAGGCATGTTCAACAAACAGTTTCATGGTCTCCTCGAAAAGTTTTCTCTTAATAGATCTCACGGTAAAACGCCCAAAACATTCTTATGCGCATAAGATTAAAATTTTGCTCCTTACCCCCTTAAAATAAAAATAATAAGCTTAGAACGCTTATATCAATCTTACAACCTAAAGTTCTGAACAGCCATGAGCTACGTACCAGAACAGGTTAAACTATGCCTAAAAGATTTGATTGGCAGACTAGAAAAGCATAAAGTAAAATATGTCATTATAGGGGCTATACCAATACATTTCTATGGTAGACCCAGAACCTCGGCGGATATAGATATTGTGCTTGTCTCGCATATAAATAAGGAAAGATTGCATGCGGTTTTAACGGATAGGTATACTTTGTATTATAATGGAAAAACTGTGCTAAAGTTTATTGATAATGTGACTAGAACAGGGGTAGATATTCTTCTATCGTTGAAAACTGTTGGACTAAGTCGAGAATCCTTAAAACGCATTAGAAAAACGAAAATTGACGATTTAACGATACCCATTCCATGTCCAGAAGATTATATAATAACCAAATTAAAAGCCAGGAGACCAGACACATTCGATTTTTCAGATGTAATGTCCGTCTTGCTAAACATGCATGATGAAATAGATTGGAAATATTTAACTAAAAGAGCTAAAGAGGAAAAGCTATCGCACTTAATAGAATATTATAGGGAGGGGCTGAAATGGAAAATAGGTTAAAGTCGCCCATTTATAAAGAAGGAATTTTATTTTGCCCCTACTGCAATTCTCCGCTTTTGACCATTGAAGAAACACATTTGAGGTTTAAATGCGCTGTTTGCCAAAAACCCCTCGGAAAACTAACAATAGCGGTGTTAAAGAGAATGTTTGATGATTTTCCAAAAGAACTTGCCAAGGAATGGCTCTTGGAGATGAAAGCGCAAAGAAAAATCCAGTTCAGTTTAGCCTCCAACTAGTCAAATTCTTATTTAAATTTGGGTTGAGCTTTAATTATAAATTGGCTAATTCTTTAATAAGAGAGTTTTCACCTCTATTATTTTACCGCAAAGAGAGGCGTATGGGCTTCAATGCTGATTAGCGAAGTAATCCTTGAAAACTTCATGAGTTACGAGTATGCTAGGGTACCCTTTAAATCTGGCGTAAACGTAATTTGTGGACCGAACGGCTCTGGAAAGTCTTCGCTTTTGTTAGCCATTTCAGTAGCCCTTGGACAATCTTATACTGAACGTTCAAGAAAATTGAGCGATTTAATTCGTTGGGGCAAGGACCAAGCCCGTGTTACGCTCATTTTAGATAATAGGAAGAGAGGTGGAAGACGCCCAGTTCCCAAGTTTAATAAGGACCAGATTTTCCTAACCCGAGTTTTGCGCAGAGATGGCAAATACTGGTTTGAATTGGAGAATAGGGCTGCCACAAAAACTGATGTGGAAAGACTATTGTCCAAGTTGGGTGTTGACCCAGAAAACATGCTCGTAATAATGCATCAAAACATGGTTGAACAGTTCACCGTGCTTTCTCAGCAGGAAAAACTGCGCATGGTTGAGGCTGCTGTGGGATTGGAACCGTACCGCCAAAACGTTTTGGAAGCTCAGAAAAAGTTAACGCGCATATTAAGCCAAGAAGATTCTATAAACAAGCTTTTGGAGTCTGCTGAGCAGACGCTTAATTATTGGAGAGAACAGTACGAGAGATATCAAGCGAAGAAGCAACTTCAGACTAAGAGGAGATTTTTGGAGAGGGAACTTGCTTGGGCTGAGGTTTCAAAAAGGGAAGAACTTGTTAAAAGTTTAGAGGCTGAAAGGAAAAGGGAATTGGATGCTTTAAATCAAATTGAAGAAGAAACAAAAATAGCCAAAGAACAACTGCAGACTCAACAGGGCGAACTTGAAAAGCTAAAAAGTGAAATGAAAAACTTTTTCACTGAACGCTTAAGCCTTGAAAGGGAAAAAGCAAGAAACGAGGCAACCATCTCATTTTGTGAGCAACTCCTGAAAGAGGCAGAAATGCTTGAGAAAGGAAACCCGTCAACCCAAACAAGCGTATCAATCAGAGAAAACCAAGCGCAGTTTAAGCTTCTAAAAAGTGAAAACTTGAAAGAACTTTTGCAAAATTCTAGCCTGCAGATTTCAAAGTTAAATAAAGAAATTGATGAAAACCAAAATCGAACTAAGATTTTGGAAGAAAACATGGATAAGATAAACAACAGAGTTGTAGACAGCCGCATTCAATTGGCTTTGCTGCAATATCGCCAAGAAAACCTAAAAGCCGAATTGGAAAGACTCGAAAGTGAGCTCAAAAGTGCAAAGGTAAATTTGAATGAGGCTTTAGCGAAGGCTGACCAAACTGGACCTAGAATTGCGGTTGTAAAGAATATTGGCGAAATCTTGGATGAGCTTCGTGTTACGGATGGACATTTGGCAGCGCTTGCTGATGTTTCAGAGGACATAGAACGCATGTATGAATCCTATTCGAAACTTTATTTAGAGTTGAAGGAGAAGGCGCAGCAAGTTGCCGAAAACCGAGAGAAGGCTTTAGAAGAGGTTAAAGTGCGAATGCAGAATTGGCGAACAGTTATCCAAAGCCTCCTAGACCGCGTAAACTTGGAATATCAGAAGATTTTGGCTCAAGCCCAAGCCGTGGGCGAGGTTAAGCTTGTTAATGGACATGACATTGAGGCCGCGGGGCTGGAGATTGATGTTGGTTTTAAGGGTGGAAAACCCGTTCCTTTGGATGCTTATACGCAGAGTGGTGGAGAAAGAACAACGGCAACCATGAGCTTTTTGTTGGCTTTACAACAGCATGTTCGTTCGCCATTCAGAGCCGTGGACGAGTATGATATTCACATGGACCCAAAGAACCGTGAAATAATTGCAAAAATACTAATTTCAACCGTTAAGGATGCAAAAGCTCAATACATCGTTATAACGCCAAGCCAAGTGACGTTCGCAAAAGAAGAAGCAAACATAATAACGGTTCAAAACATTGAAGGGAAATCTATAATCAGAGAGGTCGCCTAATGCAGTCAAAAAGAGAGCGGGCGAAAATTGGAAGGGAAAAGCTTCAACGTATAATAGAAATGTGCAAGTCTGTGGAAGAGCGCTCATTAGACCCGTTTCTAATAAATGTTGAAGAAATCATAAGCATAGTTAAAGAGTATTTTCCAGAATGGGAAATTCCAGAAGACCTATGCCTAGACGCTGAAACAATCCAGCATTTGGCTTCGGTTATAAAACTTCAAAGCGAATGGGTTAAGCATCGGTCCACATCCCTATACACAGACCCATTCCTATTAGAAGAGAAGCTTACACGCATAGATAAGGAAGAAATTGTTGAAGCCTTCCTCCAAGCTTGGCATCCAACAGTGGAGATGGAGCAAATTTCGCTTCACAGTTTGGCAGAAGCCACAAGATACTGGGAAAGCCTCCTGCCGTTAAAAGAAAGGTGGAAGGGTTTTCCGCCAGCAGAAGTCGCAACAAGCCTAGCAACAAGAGAAGAACTCATTAGGCAGAGAATTTTGCGGGATAAAGCCTTTTCTGAAGAGCTTGAAAATTTCTGGCAAGAACTGAAGGCGAAAGTTGGAGAAAAAGAAAAAATTCATTACTGGGATTTTGTTGGCGCAGAAACCTACGAGGAAACAGTGCAAAGAGCCTTTTTAACAAGCTTTCTAGTCACATATGGATACGCCACGTTAGAAATTCACCCATTAGAAGAAGAAATTTTCATCAAACCAAACGAAAAACCAATAACAAAAATTGGGAAAAGGCAGTTAGTTTCCATACCCATAACTGTTTCGCCAGAAGACTGGATGAGATGGAAGAAGGGAGAGTTGAAATGAGTAAGCGAAAGGGCTATTATGCAAGCAAAATGAAACGGGCAGTCCACATGCTCTTTTATAGAAGGCATAAAAAGCCAGGAGTGAAGGGTTGGGAACTACGCAAAGCCTTAGGCTCGGACTATCCAAAAGTCTTGAAAATTTTGGACGATTATTTGAAGACTTTGGATTTACAGGTTAAAACAGTTTTCGAAGAGGAGAAGGCTGTGGAAAAGCCAACTTTGGAGGATTTGGATAAGGCAAGATTCTACATCACGTTAAGGGGCGATTTAACGCCAAAAGAAGCTAAAATGATAGGATGGCGCATAGACGATTTGGCAGGGTTAGCCATAACAATCGCATACATAATATCAAAAAGGGGCAAAGTGCCGCGAAAAGAAGTTGAGGAATTATTGCGGGATAAGCTTCCTGGATGGAAGGTGGGCTTAAACATTGACCGTTACATTCGCTATGGATACTTAACGCAAGACGAGAATGAGCAGTTATATTTGGATTGGAGAACACGTGCAGAAATAGACCAAAAAGCGCTTATAGACATGCTTTTGTCAAAATAGAAATTGTCTTTTCCAAAAATTACTTTTTACTTAGCAGATAGAGAAACACTAAGGGAACTACTCCAAATAGCAATATTTTCCAAGCCAAGTAAAGTGACCAAAGTTCTTGAGGCATCATGTTAAGAGCTAATGGTATCGTTGCTATTCCCATTCCAATACTGGAGGCAACAATCCATAATTGTCTCAATTTCATGAAGCTATCTTCCAACTTTTATTTTTCGATTACTCCTTTTACTTTTCCCACAATAAACACAGTTTAACTGAGTAAATAAATCTGCATAGAATACTTTTCTAGTGAAAATTTCAGAACCAAAAAAGGGTATGAGATTAACAGATTCTTAAAATGTAAAAAATGGAAAAATTAAGCGTCTATTTTCTTATTTTATGGTATATGAAGGCTATTAAGTCAATGACGAGGAAGGCTGTAAGGATTAAGAGGGGACTACCAATAAACTTGTCTATAAACTCCATATTTAAATCCCCTTTATGTTATGCTAACATTTTGTATTTGGAAATATCTTTTGGCTAAAAAGCGCAAACGTTCAGCGTTTCTTCCGTTTTTGCCTATGGCTACTCCTTTGTCTCTTGGATTCACGGAGACTACGGCTATTGTTTTTCCGTCGGGTCTTTCTGTTAGGCGAATTTCTTTGACTATTGCTGGTTTTAGGGCGTTTTTAATAAATTGGATCGGGTCTTCTGAATACTCTATTATTTCATGCTTTTTCCCAGTCATCCTTTCTAATGTGCGGATGTTTCTTCCGCCTTTTCCTATGGCTACGCCAACTTGACCCTCATTAACTATGAAAATTACGCGTCCTTGTTCTTCGTCTACTATGCAGTCTTTGACGCTTGCGCCTGTTATGCTTTCAAACAATGCGATGTAGCGCATTTCTGTGCTTGTGAATTTTATTCCGCTTGTCATTCGTTTCCTCCGTGGGGTTCCTCTGACTCAGCGCTTTGTGTTAGTTCAAGAATTTCTGAGTCGCCGGGTTCTCTTATACTTAACGCTGAAACTGTGAAGGGTTTTCCACAAACAGAAGCCAAATCCAAAGATGACCCCTTATATGTTATTAGAGGAACCTTTGAAAGTTTACAGTAATATTCCATGTCCGCCCTTATTGTTTTGGGGCAGTTGACAGCCAAAATTATCATTTTTGCCTTGCCAGTTTTCGCATTTTGGATGGCAGCATTTGCTCCAAAGGTTACTTTGCCAGTTTTTACGGCTGTTGCAATAGCCTTATCCAAGTCTATCATTTGTTCTCCCTTCCCAAGTCCACTGTTGACATGAATAATTCAACAAGTCCCGTGCCTATGGGTATGGATTGCCCAACAATAACGTTTTCGGTTACGCCTTCTAAGGGGTCACTTTCACCTTTTACGGCGGCATCAACAATGTTTGGAACGGTAATTTCGAAGGCAGCCCTAGCCAGAACACTTGATTTTTTGCCGCTTATGCCATGACGCCCTATCTGTTGTACCTCGCCAGTGGATGTCATCATGTCAGCAACAAGCATGACATGGCGAATGTCAACATCCAACCCTTGATCCTCCAAAACGCCCTTTGACTCGTGAATTAGGGCGTTTCTGGCGGCTTCTATTCCCAAGGTTTTGGCTATTTCATGAACATTGTTTGTTGTTGTTCTCGACGTGTCTACTCCGTAAACTTCTAAAACTTTGGGTAGATTTGAACCGTCAGTTCTTATAACCCATTCTCCATGTTCTTCCGTAACTAAAACTCTCTTTATGCCTGGAACCCCTTTAATATAGAAGGATGAAACTTTATCTAACAGTTTCTTGAGGGCTTCAGCCTTTTTGGGCTTTATATGTATTCTGTTGCCCCTTATTTTTATGGTGCAGTTTTGTATCTGTAGTTTTTCCTTCAACTCTTGAAGCGAAACACCCCTATCTTCCATCATTGCCTTGTTAAGCTCCACAACTATTTCCTCATGCACGGGGTCTTCGTAAACGGTTTCAGCCAAATCCTCCAGTGTTGTGTAATATATGTTACGCGCAATTTTTACTGCTGCTTCTCTGCTTTTCTTGTGTTCTCCAGTTAGGTAGATGGTCATTATTGGCGTTGAAGGAATTCTCCTCGCATCAACAATTTCTATAAGCCTCGGCAAGCCTAAGGTTACGTTTTGCTCTCTAACACCAGCATAATGGAAAGTTCTAAGAGTCATTTGTGTGCCTGGTTCCCCTATGGATTGGGCTGCGACTATGCCAACGGCTTCCCCTGGCTCCATAAGGGCACGCTTATAATGTTCAACAGTTAGTTTAATAGCTTTGTCAACGCCTGCCTTGCTTAGTTTTGCCTTAGCTAAGCTTTGCTTAAGTTCTTCTATCAGCAAGGGTGTAAGCTGGTCTTTAACCTCTTCCAGCTTTTCTTTAATGTAGTCTGCTGGGGCTGGTCTACCCTTCTCTTCCGCTATTTTGAACTGCTCAACCAAGCGGCTTACGTTAACAGCTTTTCCATGGTCGCTTTTAGCTGGGTCAACGCCGTCTTCGCCGTATCTAAATTGGATTATGTCGCCTGCCGAGTTTCTAACTGTTCCGTCATATTCTAGGCGTATGTGCTCCAATGCATTGATGAGTCTTCTTTGCATGTAACCGCTTTGTTGCGTTCTAACGGCTGTGTCCACTAAACCTTCCCTTCCACCCATGGCATGGAAGAAAAATTCAACGGCGTCCAATCCTTTTTGATAGGAAGAGTAAACGAATCCCCTTGCTTTTGGGCTTGGGTCGCCAGACTTGAAGTGAGGAAGCGCTCTGCCAACATATCCGCGGAGTATTCTTTTTCCACGCACTGACTGTTGTCCAATGCAGGCGCTCATTTGTCCAATGTTTAGGCTTGAACCCCTCGCGCCTGTCCTTGTCATGACTATGCCAGCATTTTCTATTGTGAAATCTTCGTCAGCAATTTTTCCAGCATCATCTCTGGCTTTGGCAAGTTCATTCATTACATAAATTTCAAAAGAATCTTCTAGGGTCTGTCCTGGAAGCCTCGGCAATGTGCCTTTACGATAACTTTCTATAAGCTCCTCAACTCTTTTTTCAACTTTCTCCATAGTTTTGTTTATTCTGCTTTCAGCTTTGGAAGATAAAACAAGCTCATCGTAGGAGTATGTGAAGCCTCGCATTGTAATGAAAAGCTTCAACAATCTTGTTATCTTGTTTAGGAATTCTCGTCCAGCTTGGGTTCCATAATCCTTTATTATTCTGTGTAGGAGGCTTTCTGATTGTTCAGCGCCTATGGAACGCCTGTCTATGACGCCGCTTATAAGCTCACCATTCTTAACAACAACATAAGCATCAAATTTGCATTTTTCCTCTTCACATTTTGCACAGCCTTGGCAAATGTTTGCCTTCAAAACATAATTCATATCCTTTGGCAAAAAGAGGCTGAAAATTTGTTTGCCACTCCATAAAGGCTGAGGCTCCTTAATTTTAGGCTCTGGCAGAGGTCCCTCATAACAGGCTGCAATGAGTAGTCTGCTTACTTCTTCTTTTGTTAGGTAGTTGGTTTTTCTTGTGAAGAGATATGCGGCTGTTATGAAGTCGCGGATGGCTCCTATTATTGGACCTCCAAACCTTGGCGAAAGAATTTGGTCTTGAACTTGCATTAGCAGAAGCGCTTCTGTTCTGGCTTCTTCGCTTTGGGGTATGTGAAGATTCATTTCGTCTCCATCAAAATCCGCATTGTAAGGTGGACAAACACACAAGTGCAAGCGGAAAGTTTTGTATGGCAAGACGCGGACGCCGTGAGCCATTATTGACATGCGATGAAGGGAAGGTTGACGGTTAAATATGGCGATGTCACCATTTTTGAGGTGCCTTTCAACAATAAATCCAGGCATTAAAGCCTCGGCAATCTTTTCCCTATCAGTAACAAATTCAAGTCTTATGCGTTTGCCATCAGGTCTTATAATGTAGAGGGCGCCTGGATATTTTTCAGGTCCATTTTTGACGAGTTGCCGCATCTCTTCAAGGTTCCACTCGGTAACTTTTTCTGGCACGGATAGGCGCATAGCAACTTCTATGGGAACGCCAACCTCGCTTATGTCAAGGTTTGGGTCTGGAGAAACAACTGTTCGGGCTGAAAAGTCAACCCGTTTTCCAGAGAGGTTGCTTCTGAATCTGCCTTCCTTTCCCTTAAGCCTTTGCGATAGCGTTTTTAATGCCCTTCCAGAGCGATGCCTTGCTGGCGGAATCCCCGAAGCTTCATTGTTAAAGTATGTTGTCACATGATATTGTAGAAGCTCTGACAAGTCTTGAATTATGAGGGTTGGGGCTCCAGCATCCATATTCTCCTTTAGCCGCTGATTTATGCGGATTATGTCCACAAGCTTATGGGTTAAATCATCCTCTGAACGAATGCCTGACTCCAGCGTTATGGATGGACGAACATAAACGGGTGGCACGGGCAAAACTTGAAGAACCATCCATTCTGGACGGGCAGCTTTTGGATTGAAACCTAAAATTTCAAGGTCTTCGTCGGGTATGCGTTCCATCCTTTCCCTAATCATATTTGGTGTTAATGGTTCTGAACCGCTTTCGGGAATTTGCTCACTGAATTTAGTCGGCTTTTCAAAAACTATTTTATATTGAACAGCTCCACAGTGGGGACACTGTTTCGCTTTTATTTCCTGTGTGATGGACTTGTAAACTTCGTCTGGAACCAGACCTAAAAGTTGACGGGTCTTCTCAATTCTGGCTCGAGCCCGATTTATAGTTTCGTCTGGAAGCAAAATGCGCCCACAATTTCTGCATGTGGATTTCAAAAGTTCATAGATTAGTTTTGTAAATTCAATGTGAATTATTGGAACCGCAAGCTCAATATGACCGAAATGTCCTGGACAGCGGATTGCCGTGTTTCCACATGTTTTGCATCTTTGTCGGGGTTCAAGGGTTCCCAGCCTACCATCCATGAGTCCCGCTGTGATTGGGGCGCCGTCCTCATCATAAGTGTCTGGCGTTTGGATTTCAACAACCGAGAGTTTGCGCACGTCTTGGGGTGAGAATAGACTGAAGTGGACACCGTCTATAATCTTGTGAACTACCTCTTCCGCAGCCATATTAAGCCCTCTCCTTAAGTTTCAATTTTGGAGCTATACAAAGGCTCATTAGCTCTTGGAGGAGAAGTTTAAAGGCATAGGAAACCACCACTGGAGAAATTTTCGCTTTGTCTTCGCACACTCTGCATATGTATTTTCTCTGTTTCATGTCATAGTAGGCTATGTAACCGCAGTTTTCACAAACATAAAGCGTGTATTTATCTGACTCTTCCAACAGCCTATCCCGCAGAAGCATGGCGGCGCCATGCCCGATTAGGCAGTCACGCTCCATCTCGCCGAACCTTAAGCCTCCGCCTCTAGCCCTTCCCTCTGTGGGCTGCCTCGTCAGCATTTGAACTTGTCCTCTGGCTCTGGCATGGATTTTGTCGGCAACCATGTGGTGCAACTTTTGATAATAAACAATTCCAACAAAAATGTCTGCAACAAATTTTTCGCCCGTAACCCCATTATAGAAAACTTCGCTTCCTGTGTGGCTGAAGCCCAACTTGACTAAAGCCTTTCTAAGGTCTTCAGATTTTTCATTCGAAAAGGGTGTTCCATCCACTTGTTTTCCCCTTGCAGCAGCAACCTTTCCAGCAAGCGACTCCATGAAATGGCCAATAGTCATTCTTGATGGAATAGCATGCGGGTTGATTATTATATCTGGAACTATCCCATCTTCAGTGAAGGGCATATCCTCTTGTGGCACGATTAATCCTATAACGCCCTTTTGTCCATGGCGGGAGGCAAATTTGTCGCCTAATTCTGGAATGCGTTGGTCTCTAACGCGGACCTTTACAAGTTTGCTTCCCTCGCCTGATTCTGTTAAGAAGACAGCGTCCACAATTCCAGTTTCAGAAGGACGCATATCCACAGAAGTGTCCCGCATTGAAGGACCTTTCACTTCAAACTCTTTATATTCCTCAATAAATCGTGGCGGACTAATTCTGCCTATTAAAACGTCTCCACCAGCAACGCTTGACTCCAAACTTATTATGCCATCAGGTTCAAGAAGCCTATAATATTGCTCTCCTCTAAAACCGCGGGTTCCAGGTTCTGGAAGAACAAATTTGTCCTTTAATCCCCCCAAATATTGGCGGCATTCCGCCTCATAAATTCTATAAAAGGTTGAGCGCCCCAAACCCCTTTCAATTGAGGCTTTGTTGAAGATTAGGGCGTCTTCCATGTTGTAGCCTTCAAAAGATAATACAGCTACTATGCAGTTTTGTCCCGAAGGTCGAAGCTTATATCCCATAATATCCATCAAAGCTGTTTCAACCAATGGTGTTTGCGGATAATGCAAAATGTGCGATCTCGAGTCTACACGTTGGTTAAAGTTTGTTGCGTAAACTCCTAAGGCTTGCTTCGCCATTGCCGCTTGATAAGAGTTGCGGGGTGACTGATTATGCTCTGCGTAGGGGATTGTGGATGCGCAAATGCCAAGAATAGTGTAGGTTGCAATTTCCACATGCGTGTGTTCTGGAGTGATTTTGTCAAGGCTTATGGCCACATAGGCGTTCTCTTCTTCTTCAGCATCCAAATATTCAATTATGCCATTTTTAACCAAGTCTTCCCAAGACCATTCTCCAGAAGCAATTTTTTCCCCATGCTCTCGCTGAAGTTTTGGTACGCCGTCTTTAACTATTATGAGGGGTCTTCTAACTCTTCCCTCATCACAGTTTACATATATCTCATCCCTTTCCCCATGAACCTCCGAGAAATAAGCGATGTTAACTTCTGTTGAAATTTCACCCCTTCTTCGTCTTTCCCTAAATTCCCGTGTTAACTCCTCTGGAGAGTTGCAATATCCAATAAGGTTTCCATCAACGAAGACTTTGGCTCCGGAAAGTTTGATGGCTTCGTTTGCTTCATAAACTGATATTACACCCATGCTGAATAAGACCTGCTTTATTTTCTCTGGGTTGACGCCAACAGAAATGCATGCAGAAAGGGCTAAATTTTTTACAAGCCCACAATTGGAGCCTTCTGGAGTTTCGTTTGGGCATAGGCGTCCCCAATGGGTTGGATGCAAGTCTCTTGCTTCAAAGTTTGGTTGGCTTCGGCTTAGGGGTGACTGAAGTCTGCGTAAATGGCTTAGGGCTGAAATGTGGTTCGTCCTATCCAGAAGCTGGGTTACGCCAACCCTTCCCCTTCCCCAGTTTCCAGTGGCAAGAGCATGCTGAAGCCTTTCTGTAATTATTCCTGGGCGCACAGCAGCTGAAACCGTGATTATTGGTCCTTTTACGCCTATGCGTTCAAGCTGGTATTTTATGTCTCTGACGAGGTTTCTGAAGGCTACTCTGAAAAGGTCTGCAAGAAGGGGACCAGCAAGTCTTAGGCGCTTGTTTTTGAAGTGGTCTTTGTCGTCTACATTTCTTCTTCCAAGTTTTAGTTCAATTACTCTGCAAACCATTTCGCCAAGGAATAAAGCCTTGTCTCTTCTGCTTTGGCTTGTTCTGCCAATATGTGGTAGAAAGTTTTTGTCAAGGATGGCCTCTGCCTTTTGTATTCGGTATTCTTCAACTTGACCGTGGGCTACACGGTTTCCAATGAAAATTATTGCATCTTTCACTGTGTCTACGCCTAAAGATTTTTCAAAGGATGCCTCCAACTCGCGTTGTATTTCTTTATCTACCGAAACAGCTTCAGCTATTTCCTTATCAGACTCTAAACCTAAAGCACGCATCACCACGACAACTGGAACTTCTGTGGGAACGCCTGGCATTGAAACGTATATGGCGCCATCCGACTTCATTTTCAATTCTATTCTGGCTCTGAAGCCCACAGTTGTGGAGAACATTTTCGCCATGTAAACGGGTGTTGCGCCCTTCTCATCTATGTCAACTATTATGCGGTTTGGAGCCAAATCCTCCATAGCCACTATCACACGTTCAGAACCATTAACTATAAAATAGCCACCAGGGTCATCTGGGTCTTCTCCACATGCTATTAATTCTTCCCTTGAAAGTTGTGACAAGAAGCAAAGTTTTGATTTTAGCATTACTGGAATATTTCCGATATAAACAAGTTCTGTGTCTTGTTCCCTGCCGTCAATAACCGGCGTCATTTCAAGGGCGACTGGAGCCGCATAGGTTAAGTTTCGCAGCCTTGCCTCCATCGGGTATATTTCATGTTTTGTGCCGTCAACCTCTGTGGTGTATGGACCAGTGATTCGGGTTTGAGGATCTATTATCCAAACTTGTCCAAGCTTAACTTTGTATGGACTTTCTGGAACATCTATTGGAATTTCGCCAACTTCATCTATAACTTCTTGTAAGCCATGATCAATAAACTCGTTGAAGGAATCTAAATGTTGACGGACTAAGCCCTTCTCTTTAAAAAATGCTTTTAACAAAAGATTTGTGTCTTCTTTTGAAATTTCAGCCAATTTTAACAAACCCCCGCCGTTTTACCCTTAAACATGCGTGGATGGAATTATGTGGTGCGGGTTTTCTCAAACTTTCAATTTCCTCCAACAGTTGGTTCATCCAACCGAAAAATTGTCTCCAATTTTAAAGAGCTAAACACGTAAACCACACACCTCACTAATAAACTTTTTTGTGTACTTTTGGATTGGATAATGCGCAATGGCTGGTTTTGCGCTTTTTGCTTCTGCCTTATGAAGTAGGCTACTCCATTTTTTCAAGCATATTGATTATGTGTTTTGAACAGAAGACTTATGTATTACATTGTATTCTTTTACTCTAGGATGGAAAATGGTTGAGAAAAGCGCTGTGGTTACTGTGCGACTGTCAAGGCGGGACTTGGAAAGAGTTGAAGCCGTGAGAGTTCTGGAAAATGTTGACCGCTCCACATTAATTAAGGAGTTTATTGAGGATGGACTTCAAAGAAGGGTTGTACATCTCTATCAGAGGGGTAAGTTGACTGCGAGACGCTCGGCAGAAATATTGGGCATTCGTTTACGTGAATTTCTTGAATTGTTAGAGAGGGAAGATGTTCCAGTTAACTGGGATTCTGAGAGTATAAAAGAATATTTGAAGGCGAGGTATGGAGAGTAAGCCTTGCCCGTTGTGATCTCCAATGCTGGTCCGCTTATTCATTTAGCCCAAATAAACAAGCTATACCTCCTCAAGCAGCTTTTCAACCAAGTGATTATTACGCCAAATGTGAAAAGAGAAACCTACGACGAAGGCGTTAAACTGGGTCATCCCGACGCTCAGATTATAGGAAAAGCCATAGAGAAAAAATGGATAATAGTTGAAGACATTCCAAAGAAGTTGGCTTCAGCTTCTAAAAAATTAGCAGAAGCTGAAGACATTTCTAAGGCAGATGCTGAAACTCTTCTGTTCGCAAAAGAGCGAAAAGCTGAATTTTTAGTGGATGATAAGGCGCTCTCTGACTTGGCAAAAATGTTTGGAATTAAAACGTGGAACACTTGGACCGTGCTTCTAGAAGGGTTGAGAAAGGATTTCATTAAATTCGCAGATATAGAGGCTGCAATAAAAGAACTTGGCGAGAGAAGACATAAGCTGAAAGAGAAACAAGCCGCACAAATATTAGAAGCAGCTAAAGTCATACTTCAAAAACGTGGTTAACAATCTAATCATTTATTGGGCTTTTTCGATTCCAATACGGACCCTCTAGATTTTTCAGCGTCGGTAAGCTTAAATTAGCATTATCCAAATTGAAACATGGGCGGCGGTAGCCAAGCCAGGTCAAAGGCGGAGGACTCAAGATCGGCAAAACTCCTATGAGCTATCCTCTCCCGTAGGGGTTCGCCGGTTCAAATCCGGCCCGCCGCACTTTTTAGTAGGAATTGGTATATCGTAAGCTTTAATGCAC
>JARYMR010000015.1 GCA_029907045.1 Candidatus Bathyarchaeota archaeon | reverse complement strand
AAAAATGGATTTGAAAAATTTCATAGTTTTGCCTGGTTTAATAGATGTTCACACGCATTTGAGGGATGAAGGAAAAGCATACAAAGAAGACTTTTACAGTGGAACAGCAGCTGCTGCAGCTGGAGGAATAACAACAGTTTTAGACATGCCCAACAATGACCCAGTAACCATGAGTGTTGAAGCTTTAAAACGGCGCATGGAAATTGCTGAAAGAAAGATTTTGGTTAATGTTGGCTTTTACTCTGAATTTCCAAAGAGGACGGACGAAATTCGTTCAATTGTCAAAGCGGGAGCTGTTGCTTTCAAGCTTTTCATGATGGAGCAAGTAGGCGGATTAAACATAGACAATGATAAAGCTTTGTTAGAAGCATTTGAGATGGTTGCCAAATTGAAAACTTTGGTGGCGATTCACGCAGAAGACAAAGAAACAATAAAAAGGGCTGAAGAGAAATTTAAACATTCTAATCGCAATGACATTGAAGCATTTTTGAAAGCGCACTCAGAAAATGCGGAATGGAAGGCTATAAAACGTTTGCTAAACATCGTCAAACAAACTTATGTGCACATACATTTTTGCCATGTAAGCACAAAAAAGGGACTGGAAACGATAATGGAAGGAAAAAGTTTAGGATTACCAATAAACTCTGAAGCCACACCCCATCACATGTTTTTATCGATTAAAGACTTAAGGAAAATTGGCACTTTAACGTTGACTTTACCACCAGTCCGAAACAAGAAAAGTGTTTTGGCTCTTTGGGACGGCGTTAAAAATGGTTGGATTGACATTTTAGCTTCAGACCATGCACCGCATACTCTCGCTGAGAAAACGGCTGAAAATGTTTGGAATGTTAAGGTTGGCATACCTGGTTTAGAAACAACGTTGCCGCTGTTACTCACGGAAGTTAACCGCAGAAGATTATCAATAGGGGATGTTGTTAAGTTAATGGCGGAAAAACCTGCTGAAATTTTCAAACTTGGGGGTAGGGGCGCTTTAGAAAAGGAAAATTTTGCAGATTTAACAGCTATTGATTTAAAAAGAAAAGGAAAAATAGACGCTTCAAAATTCCACTCAAAAGCGAAATACTCTCCCTTCGACGGATGGAAAGTTGAAGGAAAACCAGTAAAAACTTTTGTTAAAGGTCAATTGGTTATGGAAGAAGGAGAAATAGTCGCTGAGGCTGGATGCGGAGAAATAATTCGGAGAGAAAAAATTTGAAGTTCATCGCCGATGGCATGCTTGGAAAACTTACCCGTTGGCTTCGCATGTTAGGGCACAATGTGAAATATTCAAGCAAACTTGACGACAACCACCTAATCAATATAGCAAAAAAGGAAAGAAGAATCCTTCTCACACGGGATTTGGAGCTTTACCAGCAAGCCACAGCCAAAGGAGTAAAAGCCTTTTACCTTGAAGGAACAAATGAAGCGGAAAGACTTGCGCAGCTTGCCAAAAGATTCAAAATCCAATTAGACATAGACATGGCAACATCAAGATGCCCAAAATGCAATGCCAAAGTGAAGCCTATACCGAAAGAAAAAGCAGCTGACAAGGTGGAAAAGAGCACATTCACATATTACAGCGAGTTTTGGGAATGCTCAAAATGCGGAAAAATCTACTGGCAAGGAGCTCACTGGACAAAAATAAGAAAAACCCTTGAAACAGCAAAGGAAAATCTAGAGAATCTTAGAAAAAGCGAACGGTAAATCAAAAACACAAAATTATTAAAACATTGAATACTATAAATACGAATCAAATGTCCGCATCATTAAAGCCCACGCGTGAATTATCCATCGAAGAAAACATTTCCTTAACATTTAGTTTATACCTTAACAACTTCGGCACCTTCTTCATACCATACTTGATATTTAGCATTATCTCAGCCTTACTAAATCTTCCAATACTTACGTACGCACAAGAAATCACAAAAATAGATTTTACTGGTCCTCCAGAAACTGTTTGGCCTAGGTTCTTGAACATTTTCTTAACGCTTATGGCTTTAGCCTTTGTTATTGCTATAATTTCATGGTTGATAGGTAATGTTGTCTCTGGAGTTTTGGTTAAATCCGCTTCTGACATAATTGAGAATGGGAAAACAAATTTGAGCGAGGCCTTCAAATTTGCTGTTTCCAAGCTTCCTTCCCTTTTAGTGGCATCACTAATAGTTGGCATCCTAACAATGTTGGGTTTGATAGTTTTAATAATTCCAGGCATAATAATATACATAATGTTCTACCTTGTAATTCCAGTTATTGTAATAGAAAAGAAGGGCGCTTTTGAAAGCTTGACTAGAAGTAGAGTGCTTGTAAGTAATAGATGGCTTAAGACATTTGCCCTTTCAAAAGTTGGACTGATAGTTGGACTAATAGTTGGACTGATAACTATGGCTTTAGCTTTTGTAGTAGATCTGATTTTGGCTCCGCTTGGAATATACAGCACATTAGCCAGCACCATCATTAGCTCAGTGATCGCACCGATCTTTCCAATCTCATCAACATTTTACTATTATTCAATGCGGGCAAAAGAAGAAAGCATGAAGATTCCTCCGCCGCCGCCACCGCCATTCTAAGCTATTTTTCCTCTAGCAACCATTTAAGCGGGATGTCTTGGTATGTTCCGTCTGGCAATGTTCGCCTAATAGTCATTGGCAAAATTCCAGCCTCAAGCTCTTTTAAGGCTATGTCTATTGGACTGGAAAAGCCTTCAGAAATCTCGACAAGTATTGGAGCCCCCATGGATATTTGCAAAGCCCTAGCCCCCACTATCCTAGCCTTTTCGAAACGAGTAAGCTTCGGAGGACCTATCAAAATTTTCTTCTCTTTTTTAGCCGTATCCTAATACTCCCCAGCGCCCGGATACCCAGCTCCAGAGGGGCCACCCGGAGGTGTGGGAGGAGCTTTCATTTTTCCAGCCGCAATCACATCATCAATCTTGAGTATCATCGAAGCGGCTTCACCTGCCGATTTAACGATTTGTTTTTTAACCGCTAAAGGCTCGAAAACTCCAGCCTCGCTCATGTCTTGAACTTTTCCAGAGTTAACCTCTATTCCAGCCCATGTTTCGCCCTTTTCGTGGCGGGCTCGCAGTTCTGATAGTATGTCTATTGGGTCTAAACCAGCATTTTCTGTTAAGGTTACTGGAACCACTTCAAGGGCTTCAGCGAAGCTTTTAACTGCAAGCTGTTCTCTGCCAGGAAGGGTTTCGGCATATTTCTTGAGGGTCCGTGAAATTTCAAGCTCTGGTGCTCCGCCTCCAGCCAATATTTTTGGTTCTTCAACTACGTCTCGAACTACGCATAATGCGTCATGCAATGAGCGTTCTGCCTCGTCTACTATGCGTTCTGTTCCGCCCCTTATCAGAATTGTAACTGCCCTTGGATGTTTGCATCCTTCAACGAAGGTCATTTTGTCGTCGCCTATTTTGCGTTCTTCAACGAGGCTTGCGTATCCCAAGTCGGATGGGCTCATGTCGTCTATGTTTGTTATTATTTTTCCGCCAGTGGCTTTGGAAAGCTTTTCCATATCTGATTTTTTGATTCTGCGAACTGCGAGGATTCCCTTTCTGGCTAAGAAGTGTTGGGCCATGTCATCGATGCCCTTTTGACATAAAACAACGTTGGCGCCTACCGCCTCTATCTTTTCAACCATCTGCCGCAACATCTCCTCCTCCTGCTTGAGAAAGGCATCCATTTGTTCTGGGCTTTCAATATTTATTTTTGCATCAAATTCGGTTTTCTCAATTTCTAATGCTGTATCCAATAGGGCTATTTTGGCTTTCTCCACCCGTTTAGGCATTCCAGAGTGGACAACTTCTTTGTCTAAAACTATGCCTTGAATGAGTTTAGTATCCCTTAACGATTCGCCTGGTTTCTTTTCAACTTTAATGTCATCTATATCTACTTTGTATTTTCCATTTTCTTTTTCTGCAACTTCAAGAACCGCCTTAACTGCAAGTTCAGCCAAGTATTCTCTGTGTTCAGCCACTAACTTGCTCGCCATAGAAGTCATTGCAACCTTTTTCAAGTATTCTTCACGGTTTGACCCTGTTGGCATCGCTATCTTTTCTAAAACTTCTAATGCTTTTTCGCTGGCTTTCTTGTATCCGTCGATTATTATGGTTGGGTGAACATTTTTTCCAATAAGCTCTTCGGCCTTGTTGAGTAATTCGCCGGCTAATATTACGGCTGTTGTTGTTCCGTCGCCGGCCTCGTTGTCTTGGGTTTTTGCAACTTCCACCATCATTTTTGCTGCTGGATGTTGAATATCCATCTCATCCAAAATTGTGCGTCCATCACTTGTGATGGTTGTGTCGCCGAAGCTGTCCACCAACATTTTATCCATACCTTTAGGGCCTAAGGAGCTCTTCACGGTTTCAGCCACAATTTTTGCAGCCATTATGTTGGCGTGTTGAGCTTCTCTTCCTCTGCTTCGGCTTGAGCCTTCTTTTAATATTAAAACTGGAACTCCTCCAGCTTGTGTTGACAAAGCAAACAACCTCCCTAATGCGTCTCAATGAAAAACAGCATTACAATATAAATTTTTCCTTAATTACGCTTAATTAAGCATGTTTTTGGAGCAATATCACTTCATCTAACTTTCTATTATGACATTAAAAGCCAGTTTCTATTAATGTCTCTTAATGGAAAACGAAAATCAGCTTTATTTTATGCTTTTACATCTTCGATGACTAATTTTTGATAAAATTTTTAGTCGAATAGCCTTAAATGATGCCATAATAACATTGTTATTGCAGATTTGGGGTTAGAATAATTGGGCGTGGATTTTGGGTCTCTGAGCGATGTCCTGAAGCATCCAGTTAGGCGGAAAATTATTCTTGCACTTTTGAGCGGGAAAATTTGTAGGTGTCGCCAATACTGGAAAGTTTAATTATCACTTGAAAATTTTAGGCGATCTGATCGAGAAGGATCAGAACGGGCGATGTGTTTTAACGGAAAAGGGGCAAATGGCGGCTCAACTCCTTCAAAAGTTTCCAGAAAAGAAGCCTCAACCAACAATTTTGTCCATGGCAGACGCTACAGTAATCGGTTTTGCAGGTGTGGTCTTGACGATGGTTAACCCTGTTTTTTGGGTTTCTGCCATTATAGCATTGCAGAATTTAGAATTAGACGTACCGTTCTTTCTTATAATTGGATTTTCAAGCTTTGCCTACACGTTAATAGTTCCCGGTGCGGTGATGTGGTTGCTAACTGTTAGGCGCACACATTCCAATGATATGTATGCCTTGATGAAGCCGCCTTTGATAACGTTCATTCTGCTACTTGGTCTTTTAGCAATTATGCTTCTCTTGAACGTAAATTTAGTGATAACAATCAAAAGCCCAACTATACAAGGGTCACAAGGACAATCTGATGGAGGTTACTGGTCTACAGGGCAGTATTCTCTCATGCAAACAAGCTTACAAACATTACTATTTCAAGGACTAATACTATCCTTCTTAGGAGTTCTCATTGCAGAACTGGCAAGCAAACTAAGAAAAAGAATGACACTTTAGCACCAACCAACTTCTTCTTTTAATCATCTTTAACGGAAAAGTTTGGCGTAGTTTGGTGAAGGGATGCTGTGGCGAACCTTCAGAGGCTTTTTAGCTGCGTTTTTATGGCTTCGGCGTTTTTCTCGTTTTCCACCAAATAATCAATCATTTCATCATCCAAAATAAGCCATTTGGCAATTCCAGCCGCCATCACCACATTATTCTTAAAAATAATCTTTAAGTATGGCAGTATTTCTTTTGAGGCTCTATTGGCTGAAACGTGACATTTACTCCTAATCTTATATCCTATTTTCAGTTGCATGGCACGTTCAGCCTTAGACCTTGATAATGACTGAATGCGAGTGGGAAATTTAAATGGTATCCAACCGCTGGGCTTTGTGTTTTGTCTAGCCATTGCAACGCCAGCAGTCATATAATCAATAACATAGCGTATGAAACTCCAATCCTGGGTTGAGCGGATTCTGCCCCGATAAACATCAGCCATTGAAAGGGCATCCATAGCCCTTGCCAAATCATGCGGATCTGTCAAATGCGCTGGAACGTTTTCATATATCCATTCAAAAAGCATGTCAATGTCCACATCAGCCATGTCCACAGCCTGTTTTGCGCCCATGCATGTTCTTCCATAAATTATCATTCTCAAAACATTAAAAATGGTTTCTTGCCTATCACGATAGCCCAGCCAAGAAACATCCTCATACGTTAACCTTTTCTTGCCTTGGGCTAAAGCTTGAAGGTCATTCACCGCCGAGCGAACATCACCCTCTGAACGTTGGGCAATAAATTTAAGCGCACTCTCTTCGGCTTGGATTCCTTCTCTTTCGCATATTCGCTTAAGATGTTTCATAACCTCGCCAGCTGGCGGTTTTTTAAACTCTATTAGGAGGCAGTAATTGCGCAGTTCTGTGAATCTGGGGTCGTAGGCGTTGTTTGCAATCAAAACTATTGGGCATTGGGCGGATTTGACCACGTCGGTTATTGCTTTAACTCCGCCCTTGTCAGCTGTTCCAGTCAACCCATCCAACTCATCAAGCAAAACAATTCTTCTACCGCCAAACAAGGAACCATACTGGGAAGCCAAACCAGCAAAATGCTTCACAGCCTCTTCTGTTCTATAATCACTTGCGTTTTTTTCTACAAGTTCCATCCTTAAATCGTTAGCCAATGCCTCTACGGACACGGTTTTTCCAATGCCTGGTGGACCATAAAGGAAGACAGCCTTCTTTTTTGGAAAGCCCCTTTCCCAAGATTTAATCCATTCTGTGAATTTTTGGATTGCTTCTTTGTTCCCAACAACTTCGCTTAGTGATTTTGGTTTATGCTTTAAAGTCCAAGCGGCATACAAGCCATTAACACCTAACTTGCCCTTTTTAATTCATGTCCAGCCTCAACAAGCCTTGCCAATAAAGCGCTCAATTGAACCTCTTCATCTGCGCCTTCAACAAGCCTATAGTCTATTTCGCCAACAATGTCGGCCAATTTTATTTTCCATTCTTCTGGAATGTCGCTTCTAAAGATTTCGGTGTGAATTTGTCGGATTATGTCGCTTCCAGCCACCCCATATTTCTGAATCATATCCCGCAACTGTTTTCTCGCCTCTAAAAAGTCTCCTTTCATGGCGGTTTCAATCATTTTCTGCACATCTGCGGGATTGGCTCTTCCAGCAATTGAATAGACAACTTTTGCGTCTACTGGCTTGTTTAATGACGCTGCCGCTTGCATAGTGTTAATTGCTTTTCGGAGGTCTCCGCCGCAGACTTCGAAAATTGCTTCTAACCCGTCTTTCAGCAGTTTTACGCCTTCTTTTTCGGCTATGTGCTTCAAATATTTGTCTTGTTCTTCTCTTGGCAGAAAAGTGAAACGAAACGGCGCACATCTGGACTGGATTGGCTCTATTATTTTTCCGCTATAATTGGCACAGAGAATGAAACGGCAAGTTTCGGTATAACGCTCCATAGTCCGCCTCAAAGCTTGCTGTGCGTCAGAAGTCATGTTGTCAGCCTCGTCCAAAATCATTATTTTGAAGGGGATCTCGCCAATAGACCTAACTCGGGCAAAAGTTTTCACGGTTTCCCTAACAACATCAATTCCTCGCTCATCGCTGGCGTTTAACTCCATAATATGCTCCCTATAAGCATCACCGTAAAGGTCTCTTGCCAAACAAAGAGCAGCCGTGGTTTTTCCAGTTCCCGGCGGTCCGGCGAAAATGCAGTGGGGCACGTTTCTTGATTTTACGAAGCTTTTTAGGCGCTCAACAATTTCCTTTTGGTTAACCATGTCATCTAACGTTTTTGGTCGGTATTTTTCAGCCCACATTTCAAAACTCAAAGGGTTCACTCTCTTCAAAACATATTTACGGAATTGCTAAATAAATGCTATCAAAGAAAGGCGGGTTATGTGGAAACCACAACTTTGTCTATGATGAGGGATGGGCAGATGGAGGTTTCAAAACTTTTAGAATCATTTCCAACTGCAATAACATGATTCAAGGCTTCATACAAGTTTCCAGCAACAGTGCATGGCTTAAGTGAAAATGCAATTTCTCCATTTTCTATTTTGAAGGCGTTATCCGCAGTTACGGAAAAGTCGCCAGTTATAACGTTTGAATGCAATGCTCCTATTAGAGAACCTTTCACTAACACGCCATCTTTCAATTCACTTATCAAATCTTGGAGACTGCCTTTATGTGGCTGAAAAATAAGATTAGATGGTCTAATCATTGGCTGGTTGGCATAAGCAGCTGTTACACGTCCTACTCTGCTTGCGTTTCCAGTACTTTCGCGTTTTTCACGTTTTGCAGTATAATTATCGTACAAGATGTTGGTAAGCACACCTTTCTCGATTATTGGAGTCTTCTGTTTTGGTACTCCTTCATCATCAAATTTACTGGTACCAATGCCCTCGGGCAATGTCCCATCATCAACTATGGAGACGCTTTCCTTTGCCACTTGGGCGCCTATTTTTCCTTTGTAAACGGAACGATTTTCTTGAACGTTAAGAGCTGAAATGCCAGAAGTGAAGATTACGGAGAAAAGTTGATTCCAACTTTGGTTTTCGAAAATAACTGGACCAACATACTTTTGTGGCAACATTTTCTTGCCTAAACTTTCAATTGTCCTTTTAGAGGCATTAAGCGCAATGGATTGCAAATTTTCGGCGTAGTTTCGGGATATAAGAAAATCCCAGCTTGATACTTCTTCTGTGCCAGACTTTGCTTTAGCAGAAAAATAAGCTCCGAAAAGTGTGCCTTTGTCAAAAGCTTCGATACCGTTTGTGTTAACTACAGCTTTCATAATAGAGGACGTGGAAACTGAGCCCATTGCTTGAACAATTCTCTTATCGAAGTCTCCGATGTTCACGCAGCCATCAGCACATAATTCTAATAATTTTTCAACAGTAACTTCTTGGATTTTGTTGTCAAAAACTCCGCCTTCTCCAAAAGGCTTCTTCATTTCTGGCAGAGAAACCCAATTTGGGTCGGGAGGTCTTATCTTAGCTGTTCTTGTGGCTTCTTCAGCCGCTTCTAAAACGCTTTTTTCTTCAATGCTGGAAACGCTGGAAAAACCAATCGCTTTCTTAACTATGGCTCTTACGCCAACACCCGCCTTGATTCCACTTGTTATTTTTGGCAGCCCTTTCTTTTTTATCCATGGCTCCGCAATGCGTACAAATGTTCCTTTAAGCCCTTTCACAGCGCCGCTTCTTGATGCGAATATTCCGCCTACAAACTGTACAAGGGTTTGATTTTCAATGTACAGATAAATTTCTGCCTCGTCTGCGCCCAATTTTTGTGCATGCTTCACGGCTTTGTTTCCTATTTCCAATAATTCATGCTCATCCATCATTAGACAACACCTCCAAAAAGAACATTTTTAACCCTTAAATGTGGACCACCAGTGCCAACGAAAGCTCTTTGGTTCATTTTTCCACACCCTCCAAAGGGATTTGAAGATATAAGCAAGTCATTACAGACGGCTTCGACGTTTTTAAGAAGTTCAAGAATGTTTCCAGTCAAAGCCACATCTCTTAAGGGATATTTTGGCTCGCCATTTTCAACCCAATACCCTCTCACAGCCTTAAAGAGAAAAGTGCCAGTGTCTTCCACCTGTCCGCCTGCTGTGTCTATGGCGTATATTCCTTGTTTAAGTTCTTTCAAGGCTTCGTCGGGTTTCCAGTCTCCAGCATCAAAATATGTGTTTCTCATTCTCACGATTGGCTCGAAAGAGTAATCTTGGCTTCTGGCGTTTCCTGTTGGTTCCATTTTTAATGCTTTGGCAGTAACTCTACTTTGTAAGTAACTCTTTAAAACTCCTTTTTTGAGGATTTCAACGCGGGAACAAGGCACTCCTTCGTCGTCAAAAAATATTTTGTAACCGCCTTTATTGGGCAAACCTTCATCGATGATTGACACATATTCTGTTCCTAATGTTTGGCCGAGCCTGCCAGTTAAAGGAGAACCACCGATAACAACAAAGTCCCCTTCAGACAAGTGCCCAAAAGATTCGTGAGCAAGCACCCCAGCAAGTTTGGGGTCAATGAGGGCGTCAAATTTTCCCGCTGGTGCAGGTTTAGCTTTGAGTTTTTCTATTGCCCAATTTGCTGCGTTTTCAGCCTGCTTTTCTGGAATTTGCTCTTCCTTTTCAAACTCGTCCAAGCCAAAGCTTCCACCATAAGAGTCTCTGGCATCGACTATGGTTGCGCCCTTTTTTGCGACGCAAGAAACTCTTAACCCTACTAGTAATGGTTCGTACGAGACCTTTGTTCCTTCAGTGTTGGCATAATAAATTGTTCCGTGGTATTCTCCGAAGCCGCTTGTGGTGTTGGCTATACTTTTGCTTATTGCCATGGCTGTCTTGCACTGTCTTAGGCATAGGTCTTTTTTCTCGTCTAGGGATACATCTTTTGGATGTTTGTTCACATATGTGGATTTTTTCTCTTCAGTGGGGTTAACGGTTGCAAGGTTGAATTTGATTAAAGTTTTCTTTGTAGAAGCCTTCGCAATTTGCATGGCTGTGTCAATTGCATGAAAAATGTTTGTTTCATCAAGGACATTGGAAAAGGAGAAACCGCTACTTTTTCCATAGAAAACTCTAACGCCGATTCCAATGTTGCGTATTTCTGAAACTGTGCGTATTTCATTGTTTATGGCTTCAATGCTGAGGGTTTTTGTATCTTCGCCTTTTACTTCAGCAAAATAGGCGCCTAATTTTAATGCATATTTTATTGCTTTATCCATTAACTCTTCTATCTGCAAACTCATAATCGGTCAACTCGAAGCGAGTTTAAACTATTCTAAAGCCGAACATTTAAGCCTTGACCGTGGAGAAAGAAGAATTAGGCTTTATACTTCAGAGCTTTTCTCTTCTTTTTCCAGAAAACCAGTAAGGAATATGGCGTATTCGCAAGGGTGCTCATTCTGAAGAAGCGATTTTATAATTTTTATTTTCCCTTTCTTGCCGTGGCTGACCCGAGAAATGACGTACTCCAGTGTTTTTTTGCGAAGACCGCAAAGCCATGTCTTCTGATTAGTCTTAACCAACTTGTAGTAGGGACAACTCTTATACTTGAGGGTGAAACCTCCCTCAAAATATTCTATTTCAACTTCTACGCCCAGTTCCCTATACATGCTCATGAGCCTTTCGCCAACATCCCTTATTGTCCATGGGTAATCTTCTGGGAATATTTCGTCTAACTGTTCCTTTTCGATGGCGAAAGCTTCTTCCACAGAGTTGCAGGACATGCCTTCAATAAGGGTTTGCATCAGTTTTTTCCGTGGCAGCGGTTCTAAAATGGGTTTTTCCAAAAGTTTTAACTTAAAACTGAGAAGGTTTTGGAATGTTGTTGTTGCAATTTCATAACCTAACTCTCTAAACATGGATTCTATCAAAACTCGCTGACTATTCATCATGAGGGGGTCAATCCGCTTGAATATAATAGTAAAATGCTCATCACCAACAAACCTTACCTCTGCGTCGGGCTGCGTCACACCAATGTTTTTAAGAATAAAGTTCTTAGAAAGCCTGTTAATCTTTTCAGGATCATTTCTTGCAAGCATACGGATAGCATTGGAAATGCGGACTCCAGTTGCACGGTATATTTCCTCAAATTTCTGCCTATCGCTTTCGTAAACTTTTGATGCGAAGGAGTTAAAGAGGTCTCGAGGAACTGGAACTACGTCTAAAAATTGTTTTCCTACTATCTGGAAGAGACTTAATTCAGCTAGCTGGTCAAGAAGGCTTTGATCTTCTGCGCCTACAAATTGGATTGCCATGTTTACGGTTGTGTGTTCAATGGAATAGTTGAGAAGTTTCCATCCACGAGTTGCTAACATGACGGAAAGAACTGTTACAGATAATCTGGCTAGTGGAGTTGCTGTTACCTGAAAGACTAGTTCTAAAGTGTTTTCTTTCTTTTCTGCCAATATTTTGGCTTGTTTGAACCAGTTCATTTTGACAAAGGCTGAGAGGATGGCTTTTACAAAATCTTTGGGTTCTCTTGGAAACTCGCTTATGCCAAGAACCGTTCTTGCGTCTTCTATAAAGTTGCCTAAATCTGTTATAGGTTCTTCCAGATGCTTTTCTGCCCAGCTCATAAAGGCTGGTCCAACAAGCATCAAAGTGTTTTTGAACAAGCCAGGGGTTACGTTCATTAATTCTTTTTCAATCTGCTGATTCAGAAACTCGCCGAACTCCTTCCTTTTTAGGGGATAAACTTCGGGGCGAATCATTTTAACAGCTATATCTTCACCCATCACACGAAGGTCGAAGGAAACTCCGATGCCTTCTAAGATTGTGGCAACTTGAAAAGCCACCAATACTGGCAAACGCCTAAAGACTTTAGGCCTTAAAACTGCCATGCTATCGATTTCGCTGTATGATGGAATGTCAAAAAGGTTTGTGAGCCCCCTAATCTCCTCTAAAACTAAGAGAAATTCTTTGAAGTTGGATGGAGTTTTCCACGCAACAGAACTTTTGAGAATTTCAATAATATTTTTTGCTTCTTCCTTTTGTTCTCTAACCAATTCTTCAATAGTTTTATTGCCAATTGCAATTTCTAAAAGTCCGTCAAGGCTTCTTCTCCCGATGGACGTGAGGTCGAGGGCTTCTCTTAACTTGGTTTGCTCATTAACCTTCGCTTTTATAACACAGTCGTCACAAGAACCAACCTTGTCCACTCTTAGCAGAGTCTCTACGGCTTTTTCAAGAACCCGACTTTTTGTACCATAGGTTTTCGCTAATTCTTCAAGAATTTCATTTGTTTTCCTTGTTATGGTTGTATGAAGATGAACCGACATGCCATTTCCCATGTTTATCTTTTTAACGGTTACTTTTAAACATGTTCATAAAAATCAAAAAATGTACACATTAAATAGAAAAATGGAGGAGTTAACGGGGTGCCAGTGGAGATTCCAGAGAAAAGGCAGTTCCTTTGCGTGCCAATAAAGCATCTGCCACCCTCTTAACAGCCAGCATATAAGCGGCAATGCGCATGTTCACATTATGCTGCTTTGCCATATTAAGAACGTCATGGAAAGCTTTCGTTATTGTTTCTTTCAGTTTGTTTCGCACTTCCTCTTCAGTCCAATAATAGTTCATCTGGTTCTGCACTTGTTCAAAATAGCTGACAATGACTCCTCCGGAATTGGCGAGAATGTCTGGAATAACGAAAATTCCTTTCTTGAATAGAATTTCGTCCGCATCTGGAGTAACAGGTCCGTTGGCGCCTTCTGCCACAATTTTTGCCTTCACTTTGTCTGCATTAGCCTTCGTAATCTGATTCTCCAAGGCAGCTGGAACCAGAATGTCGCATTCTAATTCTAACAACTGCTCGTTTGTTATGAAAGTACTGCCTGGATAGTCAACTACAGAACCTGTCTTGTCTTTGTGGGCTAACACTTTTTCCGGGTCTAAACCTTCTGGATTGTAGACGCCTCCTTTAGAATCTGAAACTGCAATGATTTTGCAGCCAACCTCATGAAGCAATCTTGCAGCGTGATAACCAACATTTCCATAGCCTTGGACCGCCACTGTGGCACCTTTTAGGTTTATACACACATGTTTTGCTGCTTCAATAACCGTGTACATTAAGCCCCTTGAAGTGGCTTCGCTTCTTCCGCGGGAACCTCCAACATTAATTGGTTTGCCAGTTACAACACCGAATACTGGATAGCCTACTATTTCGCTGTATTCGTCCATTATCCAAGCCATCATTTCCGCCGTTGTATAAACGTCAGGCGCTGGCACATCAGTGAATGGTCCTATGAATTTTGCTATAGCCCGTACATATCCCCTTGTGAGGCGTTCAAGTTCAGCCTTTGACATTTCTTTTGGATTGCATCTGATGCCGCCCTTACCTCCGCCGAGGGGTAGCCCAGTTACAGCGGTCTTCCATGTCATCCAAGCAGCTAAGGCTGTTACTTCATCCAGTGTAAGGTCTGGATGATAGCGTATTCCGCCCTTTGTTGGACCTAAGGCATCATTGTATTGGACTCGGTAACCAGTGAAAACCTGGATGCTGCCGTCGTCCATAACTACTGGAATGTTAACTATAAGAGTGCGCATGGGACGCTTTAATATCTCGTGTATTCCAGGGTCAAGTTTCAGTTTTTCGGCGGCGAAATCCAGCTGTTTAAGGGCGGCTTCGTAAGGGTTTGGCGTGACCGCAACAAGAGCCAGCGTATCGACTTTGATGAAAACTGCTGTTTGAAGCTTCTCAACCAAGTTTTTGAGAGTTTCTCTTGCTACTTCACCGTTGCCTTCATTGCTTCCATAAAACCACAAGTAGGCTTCAGCCAAAGCATCTTCCTTTTTGGAAAGAAATGCGCCAGCTGGAGCCATTTTTGGGTTTTCAGAGAAATAATCAAGTAAAACCCGCAGCATGTTCTGTTCTTCCCTTGTTAATGGTAAGAGTTTCTTTATGGGTTCTGGTGCTTTTACGTGAACATATTCTGCTTCTGTGAGTTTTCTTTGAAGCTCTTCAAAGACTTTTAAAGCGTCTTCTATTGGTATGCCAAAGTTTTCAGAGTATGTTGTTAAGAGGGCATAATGGGCTGCGGTGTAACTTTCTATCTTTGCTGTTAGCTCTGGTTTTTCAGCGAAGAAGTCCACCATAAGCTTTATCATTCCCAATTCGCGTGCAGATAATTCCACCGAGTTCAACATCTTTTATCACTTCCTTCTGAAGAGTAACAAGACCTATGTTCAACTATAGAAAGGTTATGTCCATAATGTACACCAGTGTACAAACAATAAAATGTCTCAAAACCAAACATAACATTTTTAACATCGTCCACAAATCTTAAACACGGGTAGCCTATTGCAAAATGAAAAACCAGAGCTCCACTCAACAGGAATAAAAAGCCTAGACCAACTTTTAGGCGGCGGATTGTTACTTGGAGAAAATGTTTTATGGGAGGTTGAATCTGGAACCTTTGCAAGAGAATTCCTATACTCATTTATGCGGCAAGGCTTGATTGAAGGAAGGCAAGTCATTTATTTAGATTTTATATATCCTCCTCAAGCTTTAATGCTTCAGCTCGCACCATTAACCAAGGTGCTGCCGGAAGGATGGGAAAAGAAACTTTTGGTTCTTGATTGCTTCTCAGAGGCGGCTGGACAAGGTGAACTTATATTCAGCGACTTTTATGACAAAGCTCCACCATGGATTAGAAAGGTTCCAAGCTCAAAAGACCCTGAGCGTTTCCATCACTTCTTCGGAAGAATCGAAAGAGAATTTGTAACTCCAGGAACAAGATTTGTTTTTAACAGCCTCTCTATCATGGAACATAACTGGGGAAGAGACGCCGTTAAAGCCTTTTTTGGGCATGTTTGTCCCGCATTATATGCCTACCAAACTCTTGCTTATTGGACAATGGCAAAGAATGCCCACCCAAAAGAATTCTGCGCCATAATTGAACACATGACACAAGTAGTCATAGACCTTTCCAAACAAGATGAGAAAAACTTTTTAAAGATAAAAAAGGCTGGCGGAAGATATGGCTCTCAAACCTATCAAAGGCGCGAGTACATAGTTAATGGGTTGCAGATAGACATCCCTTAAAGGCGCATGTTATAGATTCTGTACATAAATGTTCATTTTAGCATTCTCTTAAAGTAATGCTTAAATGTGCACGTAAAATACCCATCATATCTAAAAGTTTGCAAATGTAAAGGTGAAATAAAATGACTGAACGTGTCCAAAGAAATAGTTCCTATTTGAATGGAAAATCAACAACTGGAACAATGACTCGTGTTAAAGACACAAGCCCCACAAGCGGAATGTGCCCCATATGCATCCGCGACTGCCCAATAATGTGCGAAATAGGCTTATCAGCCTTCAGAGGGAGAGAAGCCCTTTACCCAGAACCGGTCCAATTTGGATACAGCACTGCAGGAGCCCTCAAAGATTTTGGATTAGACTGGTCTCACTTTAACATTCAAGCAGGCTTGTTCGAAGCTCTAGGGATTGAGGAGAACTCTGATGTTACCCTATTTCCAAATGTTAACATAGAAACAAAAGTTGCAGGAATCCCCCTCAAAGTTCCAATATTAAATGGTGCTTTCGGCTCAACGGACGTTGCAAGGCTAAACTGGGAAGGCTTAGCAATAGGCTCAGCCCTTTCAGGGGCCATAATCGTTGTCGGAGAAAACGTTTGCGGCATGGACCCAGAAGCCCAAATCACAAAGGGCAAAGTAACATACTCAAAAGAGTTAAAACGCAGAGTGGACTTGTTCCGAAAGTTTTGGGATGGAAAATACGGTGACATCGCTGTGCAAACAAATGTTGAAGATCAACGGTTAGGCGTTGACGTATACGCCATATCCAAACTAGAAGTGAACATTATTGAAAGAAAGTGGGGTCAAGGAGCAAAAGCCATAGGAGGCGAAGTCCGAGTTAGAGACTTAGAAAAAGCCATAATGCTCAAGAAAAGAGGCTACATAGTAATTCCAGACCCAGAAGACCCCACAGTCCAGCAAGCCTTCAAAGAAGGCGTCTTCAAATCTTTCGAAAGACACAGCAGGGTTGGCATACCAAAAGAAAAGAACATGATTGAAGATATTGAATGGCTACGGGAACAAGGAGCAAAACACGTCACATTAAAAACAGGTGCATATAGACCCTCAGCCGTCGCATACACACTAAAAATAGCCTCAGAGGCAAAAATTGACGCAGTATACTTTGATGGAGCAGGCGGCGGGACAGGCATGAGTCCAGTTCCAATGATGGATGAAATGAGCATCCCGACAGTTTACTTGGAAGCAATAGTTCTTAGATGCGCCCAAATATTGAAGAAGAAAGGGAGATATGTGCCAGACCTAATAATGGCTGGAGGCTTCATAAACGAAACACAAATTTTCAAAGCCATAGCCATGAGCAACTTCGGAGATGGACCCTTCGTAAAAGCAGTTCTCATGGGACGCTCACCGTTAACAGCCGTGATGAAAGCAAGCTACTTCAAACAACTAGCCCAAGAAGGCAAACTGCCAAAAGCCTTCGCAGACAGATACGGCAACACTCCAGAAAAGTTCTTCATAGCAGCCCCAGAATTGCAAGCAAAGTATGGTGAACGCTTTAAAGAGATACCCTGGGAAGCCATAGCCTTATACACTTATCTTACAGACCGCATAGGCGTCGGACTAAAACAGCTTCTTGCTGGCAACAGAAAATGGAAACTAGAGCTTATTAACAGAAATGACCTGATGAGTCTAAGCGAAACAGCCGCAAAGGTTACTGGCATACCAATGCCTCACGAAGCAGAAAAAGAAGCGATCGAAAAAATCCTAGACTAACATCCACCCTTCTTTTTCTAAATTTTAGAAGCTGAAGCCAAACTTCTTATGCTTAAAACTTTAAAATAAACTTCAAACAATACTGAAAGAAGAGTGGGGTTATGAAGGAACAGTCAGCCTTAGACACAGCATTAGAACAGTTAAAAATAGCGGCTGAAAAATTAAATCTTGACCCCGGAATACATGAAATGCTAAAACATCCAAAACGCTCACTCATAGTCTCCATTACAATAAAAATGGATAACGGCGAAATCGCCACTTTTCCCGGCTGTCGCGTCCAACATAACGATGCAAGAGGCCCATTTAAGGGCGGAATACGCTACCATCCAAACGTCACATTAGATGAAGTTACTGCTTTGGCGATGTGGATGACTTGGAAATGCGCCGTTGTAGACATACCCTATGGAGGCGCAAAAGGCGGGGTCTGCTGCAACCCTAAAAAAATAAGCATAAACGAAATTGAACGCCTAACAAGACGCTACACAAGCCTAATATTAGATGTTATTGGACCCTACCGTGACGTGCCAGCACCCGACGTTTACACAGATGCACAAACCATGGCTTGGATAATGGACACCTACAGCCAATTCAAAGGCTACAGCGTCCCAGAATGCGTCACAGGAAAACCAATAAGCATAGGCGGTTCTGAAGGAAGAGCTGAAGCCACATCCTTAGGCGTAGTGGTTTGTGCCAGAGAAGCCGCAAAGGTTGTGGGTTTAAAGTTTAAGGGGGCAACTGTTGCCGTTCAAGGTTATGGAAATGTGGGATGGAATGCTGCTAAAATAGCCCATGACATGGGCTGCAAAATTGTGGCAGTAAGCGATTCCATGGGAGGAATTTATTGCAAAAATGGATTAAACCCATACCATGTTTACGAATACAAGTCAAAAACAGGTTCAGTGGTCAACTTTAAAGGGTGTAGGAACATAACAAACGAAGAACTTCTTGAGACAAAATGTGACATACTTATACCCGCAGCCTTGGAAAATCAGATTACGGAGGCTAATGCAGACAAAGTGAAAGCAAAAATTGTGGCAGAAGGCGCCAACGGACCAACAACCCCAGAAGCTGACAAAATTCTTAATGAAAAAGAAATAATGCTGGTTCCAGACATATTGGCTAACTCAGGCGGCGTAACAGCAAGCTACTATGAATGGGTTCAAAACCTAACCCGCGAACACTGGACATTAGAAGAAGTAAATCGGAAACTGGAAAATAAAATGGTGAAGGCTTTCAACGACGTTTACAATATTATGAGAAAGGAAGAAAGCGACATGCGAACAGCAGCCCTAATACTTGGAGTTGGGAGAGTAGCAGAAGCAATAAAAACACTTGGTTTATGGCCGTAACAAAATTTTAGCATCAACATTTAGGATTTTCTTAAACTTTTTAATCTAAGTTTTTAAACTGTCGCCCTTATATTCCCTCTATGGTAGAAAGCTTAAAGTCTAAAGAAAAGGGGGTAAAAGAATGCAAAAAACAACATTAACACGCATAAAAGATTTAGATTTCATCTTTGAACATAAACCAACAAAAATTATTGCCAACAGAAACTGCCCCGAAATCAGGCTTGCTGGATTAAATGTGGGTCCTTTTGAAGAAGGAAATGAATATGAAGTTCAATTTTGGATAGCTCAAGAACTGGTTAAGGCGGGAATAGCACGGTTTAGGGAAGATGAACGTTTAGACGCCACAAAACTTTACAAAATACAGTGGACAGAAAGGGTGCAAACTGCTGGGCAAATACCAAAGCTGCCAGAAAATTTCTATCCCAAACTTCGCAGATACCTTACCGAGCTTAAGGAGGAAGCTTCCAAAAATCCGGAAAAGATACGAGAATATGAAAAGATTAAACATTTGACGCAAGACGTGTTAAATGCAAGGTTGAAAAAAATAGTTTCCCTTGCATCGGCTCCA
>JARYMR010000151.1 GCA_029907045.1 Candidatus Bathyarchaeota archaeon | reverse complement strand
AATCAAGTTTCTTTTCATATAGAACTCTTCATCTAGTAGATTTCTCTGAAAGTTTTTCACTCGGGCAAACAGAGAAAGATAAGGAGTTCCTACACTTGTAGCGTGCAAGGCAATAACATCGTTTACAACTTGAAGGACGCTTTCTACTTGCGAATCTTCAAGAAGATGATGCTTATGAAGAACATACTGTGTAACGAGGACGCTTTCTCCAATTTGCATACTCTCAACCTTAAGGCTAACCTATACAGTTGAAAAAGCCAAAAATAAATTTAGTCATGTGGTTTTTAAATGGGCCGGGCCGGATTTGAACCGGCGACCTCAGCCTCGTAAGGCGCCCTTTTTTGAAAAGGAGCCTGAAATTGACTGGAATTTGTTTAAGGGGTATTTAAAACAGAGATTGGAGGCGAGGACTGCTCAGAGGCGTTTTCGTTATGCTGAGAAGTTTTATGGTTGTCTATTGAGGGGCGATTTGAGCGAGTTGCAGCTTTTGAGTGATCATAAGCGAGCGCATGTTATGAGGGCTTTGTCTGCTTTGGCTAAGT
>JARYMR010000150.1 GCA_029907045.1 Candidatus Bathyarchaeota archaeon | reverse complement strand
CGCTAAGCGGAATAGGCCCTAAAGCGAAGCCGGCAGAAAAAGCCATGAACGGATTAGTGAAAAAGTCGCTCATCTCCGTTGCTGAAGCGGTAAGCACAATTTTAACGCCTGACGCCGTCGTCATTTCTCTCCTTTATTTTCCACGTAAGTAGAGAAAAAGAATGTTTCTCAGTCCTATTAAAAATTACTGTCGGTCATACATCGAATCGTTCAGAGGACTGGTTAATTGCCGTCCGAGTAACTCTGAACTTTCATCCGCGAGAGTCAAGCTAATGCCTTCTCATCATCCGGCAAAAAATAATAACTCAAACCGAAAATAAAAGCGTTCTCAACCACTCAATTCAAGACAAGCAAAATCTGCCGCAGAAATCAGAACTCTTAAACAGCCATCCCGCATAACATTTGCTCTTGTGTTCAGTGCTTGCGCTTCTTGAAGTAGACCACCAGAACTGCACTGACTGCAACACCTGTTGCTCCAGAAGCAACTGCGGCAAGTGTTGTTGGAAAATGTTCCGTCTCTGGTGGAATAGCTATCAAGAACTTGGCATTTGCAGAATGGAATACTGCTCCA
>JARYMR010000014.1 GCA_029907045.1 Candidatus Bathyarchaeota archaeon | reverse complement strand
AGGGAGAAGAGATTCGTTTAAGGGCTAGGGATGTGATGAGGCGAACCCAACAGGAGATGTCAAAAATGAAGAAAACACAGGAATACGACATTCCATTATACATATCATAGAGGAGGAAACGACAATGGCAACGAAAAGGAAACGTTCATTCTTTGACATAATCGACGAATACTTCGAAAATCTGGAAGAGTGGACTGAAAAGTTAAGCGAAAGATTACTTGAAAGACCAAGTTGGAACCAAAAAACATGCACAATGGAACCGCTCCGAGACATAATGATAACGCCAACAGAAGTGATAGTAACTGTTGACTTGCCCTACACGGAAGAAAGCACAATACAAGTTAAACCATTAGACAAAAACACCATAGAAATAACGGCAAAACTAAAAAGAAAAATACGATTTGACGATTTCGGCATAACCCACTATAAAGGAGAATTCCAAACATTCCACTGCAGCACCCGCATCCCAGTGTCAGTAGAAATGGATAAAATGGAAGTTCGCTTCAAAAAAGGAATATTAGAAATTCGCTTACCAAGAAAACATGGATACCTTATTCCAGTAGAATAGAAGTTGAAGCCTCAGCGCTGGGTTTACAAGCGTCGTCACAAATCCGACGGCTCTTCTTGCATCATCGGCTCCAAAACATATATAGAAAACCAAAAATAAAAACTTTGATGGAAAATTATTTTAACTATAAACTACGTTAAACTCGTAAAATAGCTTAATGAGCGGATTAGAATGGCGACGGAAAAGGCAATCCACTTTGCAATGTTTCTCCTCCTCTTAGTTGGTTTATGCGGAATAAGCGCATGGTCAAGCTACACCTATCTCCGCCAAGAATTGATATTGGAGGTTGCTGGCATCGCATTAAGTTGGGGAGTAATCCTTCTAATCCTTTACGTGGGCTTTAAGAGGCTCAATTGGGATTGGTGGGGCTAGCAAGGATTAAACCCATAACAAGCTCGTCATGGTATTTTCCATCTTCCCCAAAATACGCCTCTTTTTTCACACCTTCAATTTTGAAGCCAAATTTTTGATAGAGGCGAATAGCTGGTTTGTTATCTGCTATAACATCTAAGCCTATCCTGTGTAATCCTTCTTTCTTTGCAAGTTCTATCAGTTTAGCGAGCATTACCGTGCCCAATCCCACATTAAGGAAATCTTGATGAAGATAAATGAGTAGGTCACCTGTTCCTTTTCTTCGGGGATGAGGAAATTTAAAAATTTGAGCATGCCCAACTATTTTATCTTCATGAAAAGCCACAATAGCTATTAGATTTTGTAAGTTGCTTAGCCAGCCTCTTTCAAGTCTTTCTCTATTATAAGGAGGTAAACCCCAACGCACGGCTTCGTCCGAAAGAGACTCATACATCTCAATAAGTTTCTCCTTATCCCTTAATTGAAATTTTCTAATTTGAACAATTCTACCATCTTTTAACTTAGTTTTCACGGCATTCAAAACATAAAGCCCCATAGAAAACTGTATTCATGGATTATTTTTAACTCAATTCTCGGTCTTATTTCGTCCTAACAATCTTTATTTTGCCCAGAATTCGCCAATACTCAACCTCAACGCCTGGAGCAAGCTTCGCTTTCAAATCTTCCTCTTCTGGGTAAGGAGCATCCAAATACTCGTAAGTTTCCAAATCCATTATTTGGAGACTTGAGGGCGTTACGGCAAATATTTGTCCGCTTCTCTTCTCGATGATGGGTACGTCAGCTGTGGCATCAACTGGTTTAACAAGACTCCTTTTTGCGCCGTCAAAAATGCCCACAGCCACAATTCTTGCTTTAGCTGAGCCATGCTTTCCTGGTTTTGATTTCGTTATATCCACTATGCGGCAGGGTTCACCATCAACGATAATGTAACCGCCCACGCGGAGACTTCCAACATCCACGGGTTTACTCATTCACCCACCAACTTTAGGCTTCTTTATCCACAGCAATTTTAAACAACACTCATATATAGATTAAGGTGTCGCTAATACTAAAAGGTGAAGATAATTGTTTAAAAGCGTCGGTCTAGTTGCCCGCTTTGACAAGAAAAAAGCCATAAAACTTGCAGAAGATTTAGCAAAATACCTGCGGGCGAAGGGTTTAGAAGTATACATAGAAGACACCTTAGTAACAAAAATGAGAACAGAAGAAAAGGGCATTCCATTAGAGAAAATGAAAACAGACTTCATAATAACCATCGGCGGAGACGGAACCCTCCTAAGAACATGTGTTTCCATTCCAAAACCAGAACCGCCAATCCTTGCAATAAACATGGGTGTCCGAGGATTCTTAACAGAAGTCGAGCCAAAACAAGCCTTAACTGTAGTAGACAGATGTTTGAAGGGAGAATTCATCATTGAAAAATGTATGAAACTATCAACGGAAGCCAACGGCACAAAGTTTCCAGATGCCTTAAACGAGGTACTAATATTGGCTAACGAACCAGCAAAAATAATCTACACCCGAATATTCAAGGACAAAGAACCCATTCTAAACTGCCAATCAGATGGCTTAATGGTATCCACACAAACAGGCTCAACTGGATATTCGCTTTCCGCTGGCGGACCAGTTTTAGACCCAAACGTGGAAGCTTTTGTTTTGACGCCCATATGTTCTTTAAGCGTTTTCCGTTCAATCGTTTTTCCAGCAAATTCAAACCTAACAGTTGAAGTTTTAAGACCGCGAAAAGTGCTTGTGTTAATTGATGGGCAATATCGTCAACTTTTGAAGTCTAAACTTCCAACATTAACCATAACACGCTCAGAATATGAAACCTCTTTCATACGCTTTAAGGAAAACTTCTACAACCGTTTAAGAAACAGACTTATTTTTAAAGGACTTGGAGGCAAATTTTAACGAAAATAACAAGCAGAAGAGTCATAGTCTTAGACACTTCGGCCTTTGTGGTTGGCTTAGACCCCTCTTCCATAAGCGAAGAACAATACACGGTTCCAATGGTTAGGGAGGAAATAATAGAAGGAACCATGCCTTGGGTCAGATTCAAAACAGCCATAGGAAGCGGAAAGCTAAAAGTCAGAAAACCAGACAAGGCCTTTCTTGAAAAAGTTAAGAAAACAGCAGCAACCGCTGGAGAAACTTTTTACCTATCAGAAACAGACCAGCAAGTTTTAGCCTTAGCCCTACAACTCAAAATGAGCGGTTATTCACCAATAATAGCCACTGACGACTATTCAATACAAAACGTTGCCAACTTGATGAGTATAGAATTCACATCACTAGCCACCTTCGGCATCCGCTTCCAATTAAAATGGATAAGATATTGTCCAGCATGCCACAAAAAATACCCAGCAGACTATAAATCAAAAAAATGCAAAGTTTGCGGCACAGAATTGAAAAGAAAGCCGCTAAACAAAAGTCACATAAATTAAAACAAATCTTGCGTAAAGGAAAATTTATGATTATTAAAGAGATTTATGCAAAAAATATCCTATCACAATCAAAAGTTCTTGATTACACAATTAATCCCTATGTTGGCTGCGAGCACGGATGCACTTACTGCTATGCCCGTTTCATTAAAAGGTTTACTCGTCACAAGGAGAAGTGGGGAGAATTCGTTGACGTAAAACTTAACGCCCCAACTATACTCCAGCGTGAGGTGAACAAGAAAAAAGTTGGAAGAGTTTGGATTAGCGGATTATGCGATCCCTACCAGCCCTTAGAAAGAAAATATGGAATAACTAGAAGTTGTCTTGAAATTCTCTTAAGAAAGAATTGGCCTGTCACCATACAAACCAAATCCACTCTCATATTGCGAGACATGGAACTTTTACAGAATCACAGAAATGTTGAGGTAACACTTACCATCACTACTTCTGACGAGAAGATTAGACAAATTTTCGAACCAAAAGCACCATCGATTAAAGAGCGTATAGAAACTTTAGAAAAGCTGCATTCTGCTAGCATAAAAACCAGCGTAATGATTGCTCCTTTATTGCCAAAGGCTGAAGGCTTGGTTAAAGAGATTGTCGGAAAAGCGGATTTTGTGCTAATTGATAGAATGAATTACCATTATGCGGATTGGGTATACAAGAAGTTTGGATTAGAATATGCCATGAGCGACGGATTCTTTAAACAAAAGGCGCTGGAAATTTCTGATATTCTCAAGAAAGAAAAAATTTCGCATGAAATATTATTTTAATAAACCTATTTTACGTAATTTATCACGTCTTTTCTTCTCGGTTTCGCAGGTGGAACCTCATCTTTGTATCCTAACGCTATTGTACAAACGTGTTCGTATCCTTCTGGAACCCCTAACTCTTGTTTTAGTTTCTTGCCTTCTTCTGATGTGAAGAGCAGCTCAGTAGAAGTCATTATATGCGAACCTAAGCCAAATGATTCGGCTGCTATTAAGATGTTTTCGGCGGCTGCTGCACAGTCAATTTCAACGAAACGAGCGGTTTTGTCTGCTGTAATTAAAATAAGGGTTGGAGCATTTCCAAAAGGATTAAAGGCTGGGTCTTTTGCCCTCTCTGCCAAAAATTCTATCCCGGAATTTAGCATGTTCTCCTTCAAAATGTTAACCATCTTATTAAGCACATCTTTGTTTTGGATTACGGTGAAATGCCATTTCTGTTGGTTTCGAGCGTTAGGAGCAAGCAAAGCACATTCCAAAATCCCTTGAAGTTCTGAATCACCTATTTGTTCTGTTTTGAATCTCCTTATGCTTCTTCTACTTTTTATGACCTTTATGGTTTCATTCATAACAATTCCTTTTGTTATTCTTTTTAATAACAATTAATAAAAGTTAATTGCTTATAGTTTAGGAGATGTGAGGCGTAGGCTATGGATGCTATTGAAAAGAAAACACTTTATTTTAGCAAACCAGGCGCACACAATACTGACCAACTTTTAGAATTTGTCAAAGAATATGCAAAGAAAGAAGGGATTAAAGAGGTGGTGGTTGCCTCAACTACAGGAAAAACTGGAGCAAAAGCATCTAAAACTTTCAAAGGCTACAATGTAGTGGTAGTTACGCACTGCTTTGGCTTCAAAGAGCCTGGAAAAATCGAATTACAAGAAGAATATAGGAAAGAGATTTTGAAGAATGGAGCAAAAATTTTCACCGGAGTTCACGCCTTAAGCAGTGCTGAACGGGCAATCCGCAAGGATTTTGGAACAATTCAACCCTTAGAGTTAATAGCCAATGTGCTTAGGCTAATGGGAGAAGGAACCAAAGTATGCGTAGAAATAACATTGATGGCTGCCGACGCTGGCTTAATTCCAGCTGATAAAGATATTGTTGCCATTGCTGGAACGGGAAGTGGCGCAGATACCGCCCTTAGGATACAACCGGCAAATGCTGCAAGATTCTTTGATTTAAAGATAAAAGAGATCATAGCGAAACCTGATGGTTTTTAGCACAATTCGCTGAAAGAGAGAAAAGGCTATTTAAAATAATGTTTATTAGAAAGGCTGGTTTAAGAGAAGAAGCCTTCTAGGGATGAATTAAAATCTTGAAATTTGTGGAAAGGCTGAAGAAAGAGTTCTCTTTCTTTAGTGGAAACTATCTTATTTTAATCATAAGCTGGATTCTTATGGATTTTGTTAATGAAATTCCAGGAACATACTATTCAGACTATGTAATCCAACTGGGCGGAAACGCAACAATTCTGGGCATTATTATGCTGGTTTCGCTTCTAGCTTTGGCTTCCGTCCAGTTTTTGGGAGGTTACTTAGCGGATAAATATGGAAGGCGATGGCTTGTTTCAAGTTTAACCTTCGGGGTGGCGCTTTCCTTCATTTTTTATGCTGTTGCTCCAAGTTGGGAGTTCATTTTAGTGGGGGCAGCCATACAAAATCTTTGCTTGCTTTACCAACCAGCATTAAACGCCATGATGGCTGATTCTGTACCGCCAGAAAAGCGGGGTATGGGATTTTCTATACTTAACTTGATAATGAGCGTGTCCACAACTCCAGGTCCAGCCATCGCTCTTTTTCTTGTAGCCACTTATGGCTCTATTATGGGTATGAGAATAGCATACGCCATCGTTGTAACATTTTATTTTGCGGCGGCAATGGTTCGATTAAAACTGAAGGAAAGCATGGCAAACCCGGAAAAGATAAATTTCAAGGAAGCCCTCCGCGCTTATCCTAAGGCTTTAAAAGAAGGAATAATGGTGTGGAAAAATGTGCCCCGCTCCATGTTCTTTTTATTCCTTTCAGAATTGATTATGCGATTTTCGTTTTCAATGTCTCAGGTTCTTTTCCTAGTCTACGCTTTTTACGTACTTAAAATAGGAGGAACTCCAAACTTGGCTCTCTATCGCCCAGAAGAAGACCCAGCCCTTCAACAAGCTCGCATCATGTGGGGATACGTAATGATTGCATTATTCATCTGCAACATAATTCTATCCTTTCCTGTTGGAAAACTCATAGACAAGGTTGGCAGAAAAATCCCCTTAATTATATCAAGCTTCTTAACGATTCCAGCAGTCTTACTCTTCATCTTCGGAAACTACTTAACCCTCTTCATAGTAATGCCTATCTTTGGATTCTCAATGCTCCTCGGCTTTTCATCTTACCAAGCAATGTTTGCTGATCTTGTTCCGCAAGCCCAGCGTGGGAAAGTCACTGGTTCAATGAACTTTTTTGCTTACATATTCATGGCTGTTGGTGGAGCAGTAGGCGGGCTATTATATGATTCGGTGTCTCCAATGCTTCCCTTTATCCTTATGGCTGTTCTTGCTATTCCATCTGCAGCCTTAATCGTTTTTGGCGTGCGTGAGCCTAAACCAGAAGAAAGAGAAGCCTAATTTTTAAAGTCATGAATTATTAAATACATAAAATGAGTTGGCAACACAATGGAAATTGATGAAAAACAAATTCGAAATATGGTTAAGGAATGGTTTACAAAAACAGCGCAATATGAATGGCGGCGTTTACAAATAGATCCGTATCATCAAATCGAGTTCATCGTTACCATGCATTTCCTTAAGAAATATCTCCCAAAGAAAGGTTTAGTGTTAGATGCTGGTGGAGGACCCGGCAGATACACAATTGAATTAGCAAAACAGGGTTTCGATGTCGTTTTATTAGACATTGTCCCAAAGATGCTAAAAATTGCTAAAAGAAAAATAAAAAAGGCAAAAGTACAAAACAAGGTTAAACAATTTGTTGAGAGTTCTGTTGATGATTTATCCATGTTTGATGAGGAAACTTTTGATGCAGTCCTTTGTTTAGGAGGAGCTTTAGGGCATATACTCAACGCAAAGAATAGGGAAAAAGCATCCGCAGAGCTTGTGCGCGTTGCAAAAAGAGGCGCACCAATCTTTGTTTCCGTTATCAGCCGCATCGGCTTACTAAAATCCATACTGATCGAATTTCCACATGAAATGCACTACGCAAAACACCATTGGGAAATCGGCGATTACGTTCCTGGGTTACAAGGAAAAGGCTTTACTGCTACACACTGGTTTTTGCCAGAAGAATTACATGATCTCTTTGAGAGACAAGGAACGGAAATATTGGAAATGGCTGGTTTGGAAGGACTTTCTTCACATCACGAGAAAGAAACTAATAGACTTTATAAGGATAAAGAAAAGTGGAACATTTGGATAGAGATTTTGCTGAAAACTTGCACGCATCCTTCAGTTATCGGAAGCTCTGAACACTTCTTGCTGGTATGTAGAAAAAGGGGTTAAATTTCTTCGCTTTCTCTTTTGCTAAAATATATTATATCACGATGCTCCACATAGCCGAGTTTCTTAAAAAGCCTTTTCGATGCAACGTTATAATCTTCAATCAAGGCACAAACAATTCGAATTCCATGCCTCCGAAGTATTTTCTCAGATTCAATAATCAAAGATTTGGCAACACCACGAAGCCTATACTCTGGGTCAACAGCTAAACGGTTTATCCAACCCTTTCGCACGTCACAGCTCACAATAACAGTGCCGATAAGGCGGTTGCCGTCGAAGGCTCCAAGGAAAAAATCTGGATTCGCCTTCATTTGCCCTGTAATAGCTTCTTTGCTGTCTCTCCCTTTTGGTTTGAAGGGTAATTTCGCCTTAGACCAAAGGTTAATAATGGCTTCGTAGTCGTCTACTGTTAGGTTGCGAATTTCCATACAAACACGCGCTAGCGTTTAGGCTTCTTTTTCAACCTCTTTTACAACATCCTCAATTATTTCCATCGCAGCGTCAACAAGGTCTCTTGTAATGTTAAGAGGTGGCGCAATTCTGACTGTTGAAACTCCACAAGTTATGACGGCAACTCCACGCTTCCAAGAACGCATCATAATCTCCGTAGCTTTCGCAGAGGCAGGCTTTTTGCTCTCCTTATCCTCCACAATTTCCATCCCTATCATCAAGCCTTTGCCCCTTACATCGCCAACTATTCGACTTTTTTCTTTCAATTCTTCAACTCTCTTCAATATGTAAGCGCCTTGCTTGGTGGCATTTTCCAATAGCCTTTCCTCTTTAATGACATCGATGACAGCGTTTGCGGCAACACAGGCTAGAGGGTTACCTCCAAAGGTGCTTGCATGGGCACCCCCAACCCAGTCCATAATTTTTGCTTTGGCGATGGCTGCGCCTAATGGCAATCCCGAAGCCAACGCTTTTGCGCTGCAGATGATGTCGGGTTCAACGTTCCAATGTTCAATGGCGAACCATTTTCCAGTTCTGCCAATGCCAGACTGAACTTCATCGTCTATGAGCAATATGCCATGTTTGTCAGCAAGCTTTTTCAAACGTTGGAAATATTCGGGGGGAGCGACAACATAGCCGCCCTCTCCTTGAATTGGCTCAAAAAGTATGGCGGCAACATCCTCTGGAGGTACATACTTCTGTAGGACTAATTCGTCAATGAAATCTACACACCAGTAATGGCATTCCGGATAGGTTAACTTGAAGGGACATCTATAACAGTATGGATACGGAACATGCGTAACGCCAGGCATTAACGGAGAGAAATAACGCCTCTGCGTGGGTTTACTAGCTGTAAAAGACAATGCTCCTATTGTACGCCCATGAAAAGCGCCGATGAACCCGATAAACAATTGCTTGCGGCTATGCCACTTTGCAAGTTTAATGGCTGCCTCAATAGCTTCTGTTCCACTATTACCAAAAAATATCTTCTTATCAAAATTTCCAGGTGCAATCCCAGAAAGCTTCTCAGCAAGGTCAACAACTTCGCGGTAATAAAAGTCTGTGTTAGAGTAATGCAAGAATCGGTCGCACTGATTTTTTATGGCCGCAATAACTTTAGGATGGTTATGACCAAGGTTTAAGCATGCTAAACCAGAATTGAAATCTATGTATTCGTTTCCATCCACATCCCGTATTATACAGCCTTTTCCAGAGTCAATCACGAGAGGATAAAAGCGCACATAAGAGGGGGAAATGAGGCTTTCATCCTTTTTAACAAGCTCCCTCGCTTTTGGTCCTGGCGGAGTTACAACTATTTTAGGATAAGCGCTCATGTTATATCACCAATAAGGATTAAGATTTTGAAAGTAGAGCTTTATATAATTAGCGCTGTCTCTTTACAAGATTTTATGGAAAAATAATTAATAATCTACAGTAAGGTATTATATCGGCGACTTTGGCTGTAGAGGAGTTTAAAAGCGCATTAGAGTCTGGTCAATGTGATTTCAACGGCGGAAACGTTTGCTTTTTGACCTTCGCCTCTGACAACTTCCTCTGTGCTGATGTTGATGCCTTCCAGTTGAACGTCTTTCATGAAGGCTCGCCTCAACAATTCAACTGTGTCCACTGCCCTGCTGATTGCCCGCCCTCTGGCTTTAACGACAACTTTCTTTGAACCTGAGTTAAAGAATGTTAGGCAGGCAACTACGTAATTCATCACTGGTTTTTTGCCTATCAAAACAATGTTTTCGTTGCTCTGTGCGCTTTGTGTGGTTCTTGATGGTCGTGTAGGTTTTGCTGGTTTTTCTGCGCTTTCCTTTTTCTGTTTTTCTTCTGCCATATATTGCCTCCTTTTTCATTGTGGGACAATAGCAAGCAGTCTATATCATTGATTTTGAGCTTCTTATATTTTTCCGTGCAGTAAGGCGCCAGACATACAGTTATGAAGTTAGTTTACGGTACTGTTCCCAGTCTTCGTCTACCCATCTCTGGATTCTTTCAAGGTCTTCATCAGTTAAGTTACGAAATCTACCCTGTAAAGCAAAATATTCCTTGATGGGTTTGCGCTTAGCTTTCTCGATTAATCGGTCGCTTGGAGGATTAAGCTTAAACTTTCCATACTCAATTTCATAAAGCGCCCACAGACCAGTTTGAACAGCAAGTCGCCCTAACTCAACAGTTTTGCCACTATCATAACGCCATCCAGTTGGACACGGCGCCAAAATGTGAATGTACTTTGTGCCTCTAATTTCCTTAGCCTTTCTAAGCTTGTTCACCAAGTCTATGGGATATGATGGACAAGCTGTGGCAACATAGGGTATTCTATGAGCAGCCATGATTAAGGGCATGTCTTTTTTGCGCTCTTTCTTTCCAGAGGGCGTTGTGGTTGTCCATGCACCGTAGGGGGTTGCTCCGCTCCGCTGCATTCCCGTATTGCCATAAGCTTCATTGTCATAGCAAATGTAGATGAAGTTAGTTTCCCTTTCAGCTGCTCCAGATAAGGCTTGGATGCCTATGTCAACGGTTCCACCATCACCAGCCCATCCAACAACGGTTATATCCTCCATTTTCCTTTGGCGCATTGCAGCAACTATTCCTGATGCTGCTGCAGCAGTGGATTCAAAGAGTATGTTTAGAAGAGGAACAGCAGAAGAAGTGTATGGATAAGGTCCTTGAATCACTGTGGTGCAGCAGGCTGGAACCACCAAGATTACTTTATTTCCTAAAGCTTTAAAGAGCAAGCGCAAAGCAATAGAGGGACCGCAACCAGCACAAGCTGCATGACCTTTAAGCAAATATTCTTCTTTGGGAAGTTCTTTTATTGTCACCATTCTTTTCACTCCCTTAAATCAACCCATTCGGTTTCTTTTTCAATCCTTCCCATGCGCATCCACTTTAGGGATTTTTTAGCAATTTTCTCAATAGTTTCCGACGTTACATCCCTCCCTCCTAAACCCGCAATAAAGCCAGCAACCAAAGGAGGTTCTTCTTCACCCACGAGAGAAGCCTTAACCTCTGTGGCTAGGAATCCTTCCATTCCAAAGGATATGTGGCGATCTATGGTTGCAAAAATCTTTGCTTGCGCTGCAAGTTTTCTTATTTCTTCCACTGGGAATGGACGGTAAACTCTGATTCGTGCTGATCCAACCTTTATTCCCTCTTTTCGCAAGTTGTTTACAGTTATTTTGGCTTCACTGCCCATGGTTCCCATAGTCAACAATATTAAATCTGCATCTTCACATTTGTATTTCTCAACAAGCCCGCCATATTCAAAGCCGAAACGCTTTCCATACTCCTTATCAATTTGTGGGATTAGTCGTTTGGCGTTTTCCATGGCTTCCTGTATCATGTAACGAAACTCCATATACCACTCTGGCGAGACAAGATTGGCATGAGAAAAAGGATTATTAACATCCAAAACCCAACCAGACTTGTATGGTGGCAGAAAATCATCGATTTCTTTTTGACTTGGGATTTTTACGGGCATATATGTGTGGGACAAAATGAAACCTTCAAGGCAAATCATGGCTGGCAAAAAAACCCGTTCATCCTCACAGAGTTTGTAAGCTTGAATTATGGTGTCGAAAACTTCTTGGTTGTCAGCGCAATAAAACTGAATCCAACCAGTATCCCTCTGAGAAAGAGAATCACTGAAGTCAGGCCATATGCTCCAAGGCGCCCCCATGGCACGATTGACTACTACCATTACGATGGGTAACCGTGAACCAGAAGCCCAATGGAGGGCCTCATGCATAAGGGCTAAACCATGCGCTGATGTCGCCGTAAAGGTTCTAACACCAGTTGCAGCTGCAGCGATGCATGCTACCATGGCGCTGTGTTCAGATTCCACACGAATGTACTCGCTCTCCATTTCGCCTTTCTCAACAAATTCTGCTATTTTTTCAACAATTGTTGTTTGAGGAGTTATGGGATAAGCGGCGACAACCTTAACTCGGGCTGCTTTTGCAGCGTAACCAGCAATGTGATTTGCTGTGTCAATTACCATTTGCGCCATTTTATTCCTCCTCCCTACGCATCGTGATTGCTTTAACGGGGCACTCGTTAGCACATATTCCACAGCCCTTGCAGTATTCATAGTCTATTTGTGGGGTGTCATCTTCTTGCCGTGTTATAGCAGCGTCTGGACAATAAACCCAGCATATAGTACATCGGGTGCATTTTGAATAGTCAATTTCTGGACGAAAAGTTCTCCAAGACCCAGTTTTTCCCATGCTGCCCATGGTTGGATATGAGAGTGGTGTTAGAGGCATTTCTTTACGAGTTTTAGGGATGCTTTTCATATTATTCTCACCATCCTTTTATCAAACGTTCATAGGCGAGTTCCGCTGCCCTCGCATTTTTCTCGCCAGCAACGCCTACCCATGTTTCTTTAATAGCTTTCAAAACACTTTCTAATCTAACCTCGTCGGTTGCTTTAGCAAAAGCACCTATAATGGCAGTGTTAACAACCGGCAACCCAGCGACAAGAAGATTGAGTTCGATGGCGATTCCAGTGGCATCAACGGTGGCAATTCGCCAACCCTCTAAACCTATTTCTTCTGGTTTCTTGGTTGTATTCATTATAATTACGCCATTTTTCTTCAAACCTTCAGTCACATCCACAAACTTGTAAATGGCTGGGTCAAGCACTATGACATAGTCAGGATTGTAAATTTGGCTATGCGCAAGAATCAGTTCGTCGCTTATTCTTGCAAAGGCTTTGACTGGAGCCCCACGGCGTTCAGCACCAAAATAGGGAATAGCTTGAACCCATTTGCCCTCAAGAAAAGCTGCATGAGCTAAAAGGTCAGCGGCTGTGACGCTGCCTTGCCCCCCACGACCGTGAATTCTAATTTCCTTTAGCAATATTTTCCCTTCCACTGGAAATGAAAAGGTGAACGCTTCGCCTTTATTAGTGTTAGCTCACACATACAGCAAAAGCAACATTAGAAGAAGCCCGCTGGCTGCAAATATGGGAATAACAATTTTCTTTGCTTTTTGAATAGTTCTGCCAATGAGAATACAGAGTTTTTCAAGCAAGTTCTCCCCAATCACCGTCACATCAGAAACTGTTATTCTTCGGCATGCAACCTTAACCTGCTCCATATCAGACAACGCAGTAATTGCTGCCTTCTTAGCGTAGCCGATTAGAGTTTCATGGTCAATAACTTCGCCAACAGGATGGTAGCCACGCTTATTCAAAACCACAGCATTTACCGAATGGGTGTCCGTTGTGAAGACTTCACCATCATGGATTCCTACAGAATGGAGAGTCGAGATGATTTTTTCACGTAGCCCAGCAACCATATTATTCCCGTCAACCACCACATAAGCAGTTTTTTGAGCGCCAACCTTAACAGCAACAACTGTGATGCCGCCGGGTCCCATGCCATCTTTAAGACCGAATTCCCCGGGAATAACCGTTGCAGCGCCCACATCAAAAGGTAACCTCTCTTGAGAAACCGTCTTTTGTAAGCATGCCGCTGCAGCCTCTTTCAGGGCATCTAATGCTTCTTGCATATTCACTATTCCATCAATGCTATTATGAGCGTTAACAATAACACAACAATTCAGCCCATATCTTTCGGCTTCTTGGCGAATGAACATTCCCAGCTCAGGTGGGAAATCTTCAGTTGTTTTAGGGGCTAGAGTGAAAGAGAGAAAGGTGCAATTGCCGAAAATTTGGCAGCACACCGTGGCAAAACCATTGCTAACCTTGATAAAGGGTGTAGCCTTTGCTTCTTGACCCTCAAAATCAGCATGCTCAACAATTTTATCAATTACTTTTTGGTTTTGAATTTGAGAAGCCAAATCAAATTCATGCCCAAACAACCCATGAGGAACACAAACACTGCAATTCAATTTTTTCTCTAATGCAGTTTTAAGTTCGGAAGGTAGAAGGCTGCTCCCAATATTTTTGAAAGGCCCTGGATGAATGGAAGGCGTAACGATAAACGCCTTGGGCTTAGAAGAGCTAAATTTTATTAAGAAAACTTCCACAGTATGCTTTTCACCTAACCTTTCAAGAAACTCCTCAAAGGGAGCATTTAAGTCAGCTATCCAGTTAAGCAGAAAAGCCTTGAAAATTGATATGGAAGGAAAACCGAGCATCTGTTTACCAATATCATTTAAGGCAAAAATGAAAAGGAAACTTGAGGCTATGCTCACAATAAGTGAAGAAACGAAGAAGAGAAGTGTATAATAAATATTGAAGGGATAACCAGCCTTTGTCAAGATAAACAGAAATGGAATGATGCATGAAAAGGGTTGAAAAACTGAGGCTGCGAAAAGCCGTTTATAGCTGACGAAGGATGTCGAATTTAACACTATTAAACGTAGGATTAACACTGCTGAGAAACCCAAAAACAAAAGCCTAACTAACCATGCTACGCCTACAAATATGGTAACAAAGGCTCCTCCAACAATAAAAAGGAACCATAAAACCCAACAGTAAAGAGAAAAAGCTACCGTTCGCCTCACATCATAAATGGGTTCGCGTCTTAAAAGCCTGAAGGTTGTAAAGAAATCAACAATAAAATTTATGGAAAATAGGGAAATGCCCAAAAATAAGCCGAGAACTAAGCCTTCTAAAACAGAAAAGAGAGCGCTTGTAAAAGCAAGCCCTACGCTTGTACAAATCACCGCCAAAAACAAAATTACTTTTTTGTAGGACGGTAGCTTAAAGAGGGAGGAATAATGTTTAACAGCTTCATCCATAGAAATTTTTAGCGAATTTCCCCTTTGCATATGCATCTTTCTCGGCGAATTTTCTATGAAAGTTTAACAAGCATATTAAAGTGTCGTGAGTTGAAGTTGTTCCACCATGGAAGTTGAGACATTATTCGCATAATCGATTCATAACATGATAAATTAATTTTGACATGAAAGTGAAAAAAGAAATGTAGGTAAGAGGACGAAGAAAATTACGGCAATATTAAGCATACAATATTTCAGAAGGGTAACTGTTTTATTTGTAAACTGCTGATTATACACTTTGCGAACCCGATGCCAGACCAATCTATCCCCCCAACAATATTTCACATGCTCGAAAAAAATTTAGGAAAGAAACTACGGGTAATTTTAGACCCCTCTTATGGTTTTGAAGGAACTTTGGCAGCAGTAACCAGAGAACCCGCGGGGATTTGGCTTTCGGAAGCAGAAGCAATTATTATGCGGGCAACCATAGCCCAACCAATACCGCAAGTGGCTGGAAGAGAAGAAAGAAGCGAAATATTCATTCACTTAAACTCTGTGCAGCGAATAGAAGTTTTACATGCACCTTCTCGCCGCTAAAAGAAAATACGAGCCAAAACAACTACTACTATTAGGGCTATTGCCAAACCCACAAGAATCTCGGGACGAACCTTTACCCCTTCCGTTTCCTCCTCAAAAAATCTTAGAAGACCAGCACTTGCAGCAGGCATTGGCGCTGCTTTCTCTTTCTTTTTCTTGCTCATTTAACGCCCTCCTTTTAATATGGTGCTTTATCTCCATTATTAATGTTATGCCATTTCGAAAGAGTTTTTATTTGTGGATGGATGATAGTTTGATGCAAAAAGGTGTTTGCAATGTCAAGTTCACAAGACGAATATAATTATGTGCTTGGTCTCCTCCAACAACATCACAAGTGGTTCCAAGAAAACATTCCGCTTATAGCAAGCGAAAACATCCCAAGCCCAGCCGTTCGCGAAGCCCTCACAACAGATTTTGGAAACCGCTATGCTGAAGGATGGCCAGGAGAACGTGTCTACGCTGGCTGCCGCTTCATAGACCAAGTGGAAAACAAATGCATCGAACTCATGAAAAAGCTCTTCAAGGCGGAATTTGTGGATGTCAGACCAATTTCAGGAGTTGTGGCAAACCTAGTTGTTTACACAGCGTTTACAGAACCAGGCGATACAATGATGGCACTATCCATTCCCTGCGGCGGACACATAACAATGGGCAAAAAAGAGTTAGGAGGCACAGCGGGCGCTGTTCACGGTTTAATTGTTGAATACATGCCTTTAGACTATAAAGAATTGAACATAGATGTTGACAAAGCAAAACAAAGAATTGAGAAATTGGCAGCAGAGGGAAAACCACCAAAACTCGTAATGTTTGGTGCAAGCGTTTTTCCATTCCCTCACCCAATCAAAGAACTCGCAGACATGATTCGCTCCATAGGCGGAACTGTGGGATATGATGCCGCCCATGTCGCGGGCTTAATTGCTGGAGGAAAATTCCAAGACCCCCTTAGAGAAGGCGCAGACGTTGTAAGCCTAAGCACGCATAAGACTTTCTTTGGACCTCAACATGGCGGAGTTCTATCTTGGGAAAAGTATGCTGAAAAAATAAAGCGGGCAACCTTTCCAGGAATGGTTAGCAATCATCACTTGCATGCTGTTGCTGGGGTTACTATTGCCTGTGCAGAAATGCTCGAGTTTGGAAAGGAATATGCGAACCAAATAGTGAAGAACGCTAAAGCTTTAGCTCAAGCCCTTTATGAAAGGGGATTTAATGTTTTAGCGGAACATAAAGGTTTCACGGAATCCCATGTGATGATAATAGACATTACGAAATATGGCGACGGTGGAACAATCGAAGAAACTTTGGAGAAGGCAAACATAATAATAAATAGGAATTTGTTGCCATGGGACATTAAGGAAGGAAGGCATTTTCAACATCCAGGCGGAATAAGACTTGGAGTTTCAGAAGTCACAAGGCTTGGAATGAAAGAGCCAGAAATGATTGAAATAGCAGAATTCATCAAACGAGTAATAATAAACAAAGAACCACCAGAAAAGGTAAGGGTGGATGTGGCAGAATTCCGAAAAGACTACCAAAAAGTGTATTACTGCTTTGAAAACTCCACAGAAGCCTACAAATACATAAAAATTCGGTAGAACAAAATCATGAAAGCCTTAGGAATAGCATTCAGCGCAAGGAAAAGAGGCAACTGCTTAAACTCTATGGAATACGTGCTTGGAAAGTTAAAAGCTCAAAAATTCGAAACCGAAACAATCAACATCTACGACTATGAAGTAAAACCTTGCAGTCATTGTAATTATGAGTGTTTCGGTCTTAAGCTCAGAGGTAAAGAAGAACAATGCCCGATACGGGATGATGTTCCAAAGATTTACAAAAAAATGAAAGAAGCAGATGTCATCATACTTGCGGTTCCCACTTACGGCGGCAAACCTGCAGGACTTTATAGTGCCTTCACTGAGAGGGCACAAGGTGTCTTTAAAAGTTATGAAGAATTCAAAAACACAATTCTAAACAAGATTATAGCCCTAATAGTTGTTGGAAATGTCCCCGCAGGCGGCGACCTCGTATATCATAGTATAATTCTAAACCATTATGACTGCAAAAACCCGCCTCCATCGCTTCTACTTCAATCAGCTGAATATGGCAAAGGCTCCATTTATGGAGACCTTCTTGAGAATGAAAAAGTTAGAGACCGACTGGACAATTTGGTGAAGCTAATCCTTAAAGAACTGGAAAGTAAGCGGTAAAGTTGCAAACTACACTATGGACCATTGGACATAGTAATCGTTCTATAGAAAAGTTCTTAGACTTGTTGAATGAGCATGAAATTGCAGTTCTTGTGGATATTCGAAGTTTTCCAACATCAAAAATTGAACATTTCAAAAAAGAACAAATGGAAAAGTGGCTTCCTCAACATGGCATAGAATATGTTTGGCTTGGCAAAGAGCTTGGAGGTTATAGGCGAGGCGGATACAAAAAGCACATTCGAACCAAAATTTTCAGAGAAGGAATAAGAAGGCTTTTGGAAATTGCACAAAACAAGCGTGCGTGCATCATGTGTATGGAAGTGAACCCAAAATACTGCCATAGACGGTTTATCTCAGCACATTTAGAAAGGAAGGGCGTCAAAGTCCACCACATAATTGAAAAGGGACAAAGGGCTTTATCTAATAGTTAAATTTGTATCCGAAAAGCTTAGGTCCACGCTTCCACTTGTAATCAGAAAAATCCATGAAAAGTTCTATTTCTCGGTGCCACTCAGTTAGTTCCCGCCACAGCGAACGGCAATTCTCCCTATCCTCTTCTCTATAATTTCTAACAATAGCATGTATAGATTATCACGTCCAAACTGAAAGGTTAGATGCTTTTTTATCTTAAAAACTGCTCGTTTCACAGTAGAAGGTGAGTTGAGTTGCATATACATGAGTTTCAGAAAATGATGCACCGCCTATATTTCCACAAAGATTCCAAACGAGGAGCCAACGGAACATATAACTGGCTTGTAGAGGAGGTAAAGGAGTTAGGAGAAGCATTAAAAACAAGAGACAAAAAAGCTTTGGAAGACGAGTTTGCAGATGTGATTGCGTGGTTAGCTTCGCTTGCGAATGTCGTAAATGTGGACCTTGAAAAGGCAGCTTTTAACAAATATGAGAATGTATGTCCAAAGTGTAAGAGTTCTCCATGTCGATGCCCTTTTAGCTAAGGTTAACCAAACGTTTCTGCCCTAATCCAGTAACAGTCCACGTGTGCGGTTTGCTGCCTTTGCGTTCCACAATTCCCTCTGCCTCTAAAAGCCTTAAATGGTGCATAATAACGCTGTACCGCATTCCAGTTTCTTTGGCAATTGCTTTTGCGTCCGCTGAACCCTTATCCAAAACACTCAATATTTTAGTTCGCGCCTGAAGACCAAGCTTAATATTTTTAATGTTTGACAAGTAAGCGTTGGGGTGATAAGCCTCTTTTAACATGCCCACCAAAAATAGTTATGGTTGTTGGTGTAGAAAAGTTTTCTTAGGCAAAATCCGTTAGGCTAATCTGTTTTGGCTTTTTCCCTTCAAATAAAGAGTCAATTTCTTCTTTCATGAGTGAAATTCTTTGCGCATAATACCGCGGCAAACCATACTTATCAACCAAATGTTGCGCAGCCTCCAAGTATTTTTCAATGCCACCACGATAAACGGTAAGGGTTAATTCTCCACCGCATATGGGGCATTTGCCGCGAAGAGGTAAACGTCTGAAACGTTTACTACATAATTTACATCTGAAACCTTGCATGGAAAAGGCTCGTAGATTCCCAGCAATGTCACGCATAAAATGTTTTGTCAAAACCTTAAAAGCTACTTTTCTTACGTTAACTGCTTCTATTTTTTCAGCCAAATCAAGTTGGCATGTCAATTTTTCAATCATTGTTTTAAACCGTTTGTATGCGCTTTCAGAATTCCCCATATTAATGTTAGAAACGGGAGTTGTAAATTTAAAGCCTTCAAACTGCGCTTCCGAGCCGAGCCGATACTCAATAAGGTCAATGAGGTGACTAACCTGTTTAGCCTCTGTAGTTTCCCATGTTTTCTC